>JBATIW010000312.1:0-5350 GCA_049668005.1 Maribacter sp. | reverse complement strand
GTTTAAAAAAGTAAAGCAAGAACGCTTTTCAAAGGTTGTTTCTAAATTAAAGGATATTAGAAATTCCCAAGAGGCTTATAAAACTGTAAATGGTAAGTATGCCAATGATTTTGCAAGCCTTATAAGTTTTGTTGAGAACGGCCAGTACACCATAACCCAACAAAGGGATTCGTCGTATATGGAAATGGATAAAACCTATGGTATTGAACTTTTAAAGGAAGTTAAAATAATTGATACGCTAGGATTTGTTTCGGTAAGGGATTCATTGTTTAAAAATGATGATCGTTATAAAAGTCTTATGAACGTCCCCGGAGCAACGGGTGGCGAGAAATTTGAAATGAAATCCACGATTATTGATAAAGGTGGTTACAAAGCGCCTGTTTTCGAGGCAAAAGTCAAAAAGAATGTTGTTTTAGGCGACCAACCTAAAGACCTATTAGATCGTGAAAATGCACAAGTAAGTGTTGAGGAAGTAAATGGTGATGTAATCAAAGTAGGCTCTTTGGAGCAAGTTAGTACAAGTGGTAACTGGCCACCGATTTATGACAAAAAAGAAGATCAATAATACTGAGGATATTTCTTTGGAAAATTTTAATAAACTGTCCATTCAAGTTAGCTTGAATGGACTTTCTTTTTGTGTTCTAGATACAATCGGCAATACTATTATTAAGTCCGACCGATTGATTTTCGAAAAAAACCTATCCCCGAATGAACTCCAAAAAAACTTAGAACAATTGGTCAAGACCCACAATTTGGGCTCCAGCCAATTTTCTGAAGTTGTTGTTGTACACAGTAATAATCTATTCAGTTTAGTTCCTAAATCATTGTTCAATGTTAACGAATTAGCCAACTATCTTAAATTCAATACCAAGATTCTTGCTAACGACCATATTGCCTATGATGAGTTGGATAATTATGACATAGTCAATGTATATGTGCCCTTTGTAAACATCAACAATTATGTTTTTGATTTGTTCGGTGAATTTGTATACAAACATAATGGGACTGTATTGATCCAGGCCTTATTGAATAATTCCGGAGCCAACAAAGATCCCATATGTTATGTGCATATTGAGGGTCATCAAATGGATATTACCATTATAACACAGAAAAAACTCCTGTTTTACAATAGCTTCATCATCACATCCAAAGAGGACTTTATTTACTACTTGCTCTTTACGCTGGAACAGTTAAAATTGGATACAGAGCGTACAAAACTGCAGCTTTTGGGTTCAATTGAAGAAGGGGACGATATGTATAATCTCTGCTACAAATATATTAAGGACATATCGCTATTCATCCCATCCGTAGGCTTATACCCTATGGCCATAACTGATAAAAAATCTTTGGACTTCACTGTTTTAAGTGCTTTATAATGCGAATTATTTCAGGTAAACATAAAAGCAAAAGAATATTTGCACCCAAAAAGTTACCAGTACGGCCAACCACCGATATGGCCAAGGAAGCACTATTCAATATATTGAACAATACGTACTATTTTGAGGATATTTCATTTTTAGACTTATTTGCAGGTACGGGTAATATAAGTTATGAATTTGCGTCGCGAGGCACCAAAAATATCGTCTCGGTCGATGCCGATTATGGCTGTATAAAGTTCATTGATAAAATTTCAATGGAAATGGACTTTGCCATCTCAACCCTAAAAAGTGATGTATTTAGTTTCTTGGAAAAGTCCAGGCTTAAAGTGGATATCGTTTTTGCCGATCCACCTTATGATCTTCCAATTGATGATTTTGCAAGAATTCCCGAAATGGTCTTTAAAAACAAAATGCTTGAAAAAGACGGCGTATTGATAATAGAACATTCAAAACATACAGACCTCTCTTCTTTAGATCATTTTAGTAATCAACGCAGGTATGGTGGCAGTGTTTTTAGCTTTTTCGAAGTATAAGTTTCAAATGATCCCTCGACTTTGCCGGATGTTATCTTGACAAATCATTTCGTTATAAAAAAGCTGTCTCATTAAAAAAAGCAGGTCATAAGCCGGATTCTGTGAGGCCAAAAGCCCTCCCTATCATTTATCTAGACCATTGGTTGCCCAATGGTTCAAACCGCCTACCCTTCAGCTCGGGCGTGCAGCCCTCAAACACTGATTTACATGACGTTTCACCGCATAGAGTTTACCTGGTTTCACTACAGCATTACCTGTACATACTTTCTGTTGCACTTGTCCGTCCCGCTAAGAGCGGGAGACGGGTGTTACCCGCTATGCTGCACTATGGTGTCCGGACTTTCCTACCTGACGGTAACCGTCAGGTCGATAAGGTGACCTGCTCGCTGCAAATTTACTTCAATTGTTGATAAAAAAGTGTTTAATCCATCTTAAATAAAGAGAAGAGTACATCGCTATTTTTATATTTGTAGAGAAGCATTGGCATTACCACAAATGCCTACTAAAGTAATACGCATTGGAGCCATTCATTGTATCAGCAAGAAAGTACCGACCGCAGACGTTCAAAGATGTCGTGGGGCAACAGGCGATTACCAATACCTTGCTGAATGCTATAGAAAATAACCATTTGGCACAGGCCTTACTGTTCTGTGGACCTAGAGGAGTTGGTAAAACCACATGTGCCCGAATTTTGGCTAAACAGATTAACCAAGATGGTACGGAACGTGAAGAAGAGGATTTTGCTTTTAATATTTTTGAATTGGATGCTGCTTCGAACAATTCGGTCGATGATATCAGGAATTTGATAGACCAAGTCCGTATTCCACCCCAAGTAGGTAAATACAAGGTCTATATTATCGATGAGGTTCATATGCTTTCACAATCGGCCTTTAATGCCTTTTTAAAGACCTTGGAAGAGCCACCAAAACATGCCATTTTTATTTTGGCAACCACCGAAAAGCATAAAATAATACCTACCATACTTTCTCGCTGTCAAATATTCGATTTTAAACGCATTACCGTAAAAGACGCTGCAGCGTATTTAAAATACATTGCTGAAAACCAAGGCATAGAAGCTGATGATGATGCTTTGCATATCATAGCCCAAAAGGCAGATGGGGCCATGCGCGACGCACTATCAATTTTTGATAGGGTGGTAAGCTTCTCTGGAAAAAACCTCACTAGAAAAGCCGTTACAGAAAATCTGAATGTTCTGGATTACGATACTTATTTTTCGGCCACTGATCTTATTCGAAATCATGACATACCAGGATTATTGCTTTTATTCAATAAAACATTGGCCCTAGGTTTTGATGGACATCATTTCATAAGTGGACTTGCATCCCACTTTAGGGATTTAATGGTATGTAAACATCAAGAGACCATCGAATTGTTGGAAGTCGGGGAATCTGCTAAAAAGAATTACCTGGAACAGTCCAAACAAACCTCAAATTCCTTCTTGTTGCAAGCCTTGAATATCGCCAATGAATGTGATTTAAAATACAAGACCAGTAAAAACCAAAGACTTTTGGTTGAGCTTTCCCTTATGAAATTGGCTTCCATCGATTTTGGGGCTGAAAAAAAAAATCCTGAATCCATCGCTTTAGCGAATAATACCATTGAATTCATTGCTCCAGCGTCATTCTACAAACAAACGCCCCTAACTTCACCTGCAATACCTTCAAAAGACGAACCTGAACTAATTGAAACAATTTCTGCTCGAGTAGTTTCACGTCCAATACAAAAAGAAATAACACCAATCCAAGAAGGAATTGGTGACAGTTCTGTTGTACTTTCAGAACCTACAACGGAAGTCGTTGCACAAACTGAAGTTGAAGAGATTGTAACTACAAAACCCATTAGTATTAAACCAGTGGTAAAGAGGGTCTCTGGCTTATCTATATCGAGCTTAAAAACAAAAAAACAACATCAAATCAATAAAATAGAAGTTGTTCTAGATGAAAGTAAGCAGCCCAAAGAAGCTTTCACGGAGGAGGATATGCAAAAACATTGGGATGATTTTGTAAAAAAAATCGATGCTGATGGCAGAAAAATATTGGCTTCTAACCTAAGTTCAGATAAACCCAAACTCAAGGATGAAACAACCATTTGGATTGAACTGCCCAACGGTACCATGAAAAAAGAGATTGAACGGGAAAAGTATGATCTTATGGAACATCTAAGGGCTAAGCTCAATAACCATTTTATTAAACTTAATATTAAGGTCAATGAAGAAGTGGCCAAAAAATTTGCCTTCACTCCTGAAGAAAAATACGAAAAACTTAGAGAGAAAAACCCAGCGATTGATATTCTTCGAAAAACTTTTGACTTAGATCTTTGATTTATTCTTAAATCGAATTCTTAGGGCAAAAATGAACATCAACATAGCAATAATCAACAAACCAAAAGCTTCTCTCGCTTCCTCGATATTCTTTACATCCCCTTTTCCGAGTGCAAAGCCTTCATACTTATCAGGAAATATAAAAAAGAACCCTATAACCCCTAAAAGGCCAACAAACGCAGGAACTGTGTAAGAGACTTTATTAAATACAAATCCGAGGGTGACTAAAGCTGCCATTCCATAAATTGCCATCCAAAGCAAAGGATCGGGGTCATTGTATTGTAATACTGCTGAGATCAAAAATAAAATTGCGAAAACCCCTCCTAAAAACTTAAAAAAATGTTCCATGCGACAAATATAACTATCAGATTTTGAATCGATTTGTAATCCTATTACATTTGAATTAAATATTAATAGGTATGCTTGGTCTTAAATTACCCACAGATCCCAGATGGGTCAACATCGTTGAAAAGAACATCGATGAAATTCTTATTGATCATGCTTACTGTGAACAAAAAGCGGCAAGTACCGCAATCTCCTTGATAGTGTCTTTTCCAGAATATACCGAACTTACACAAGAAATGATTGCACTTTCCCGAGAGGAAATGGGGCATTTTAAAATGGTACATGATCGTATAATCGCTAGAGGGCAAACTTTAGGTCGGGATAGAAAAGATGACTACGTAATTGAATTGATAAAGTTCTTTCCTAAAGGAGGTAGTCGCACCACCCAATTGGTGCATCGTCTTTTATATGCAGCACTCATTGAAGCCCGTAGTTGTGAACGTTTTCGGTTGTTGTCCGAACAGTTAAAAGACAAGGAATTAGCCGAATTCTACCATAAACTTATGGTGAGTGAAGCTGGGCATTATACCATGTTCTTGAAATTTGCACGCCAATATGGCGATTTGGTTGAAGTAAACCAAAAATGGCAGGACTTGCTGGATTACGAAGCCGGAATCATGAAAAATTTAGGGAACAAAGAATCCGTTCATGGTTAATATTCAAGACTTTAGTTTTTTTAAGTAATAATCGTACATCGCAAATTGAGAACGCACTTTTGGTTTGTTGTTTTTTCTATAAGCATTGTCTTGTTT
>JBATIW010000311.1:0-5777 GCA_049668005.1 Maribacter sp. | reverse complement strand
CTGCAATGCCTTCTAGGGTGGCGTTTGCATTCACGAACTGGTTTTCAAACTGATTTAGTAGTTTCTGATGGTCATTCTCAGTTATCAGCTCTGTTTGAAGTTTTGTTATTTCCTCATCAATTTCAGTAACCAGACTTTCCAAGGTAGTTTCGCCAAGGGGAAGCGCATAAATAGCATAAATACCATAATCTTCTTGACTCAGATTTAGTGCCTGAACGGCCAAGGCCATTTTCTTGTTGTCTACTATTTTTTTATAGAGTTTAGAACTATTGCCATCACTTAAATAAGTTGAGATCATATCTAGAACTCTAGCATCCCTGGTTTTAAATGAAGGAGTTCTGTAACAAGCGACGACTGCCGGTATTTGAATATTCGAGTCGTATGCTACCGCCTTAAATTCTTGGGTAATTGGCTGTTCTTTTGGGAAATTCCGGTTTATTGATGAGC
Source organism: Maribacter sp. (assembly GCA_049668005.1). GTDB lineage: Bacteria > Bacteroidota > Bacteroidia > Flavobacteriales > Flavobacteriaceae > Maribacter_A. Next base: position 5,330 of record JBATIW010000311.1, on the reverse strand, counting down.
CTTTAGGAATGGGGCCAAAATAATCCTCTATCATTTTTTTGGTCTTGTCAGTCTCAAAATCCCCTGCAATAATCAATACGCCATTGTTAGGCACATAAAACTTTTTATTAAAAGCTTGAAACTCTTCTAATGTAGCAGCATCAAGGTGATCCATGGATCCAATAGTACTCCAACGATATGGATGCTCCTTAAACAAATTCTTCTTTATTTCAAGCATAAAACTACCATACGGTTGATTGTCTACCCTGAGTCTTTTTTCCTCTTTTACTACTTCATTTTGGGTGTCTACCCCAATCTGCTCAATTACAGGGTGAAGCAATCTTTCAGATTCCAGCCAAATTCCAGTTTCCAAGGCGTTTGATGGAAATACTTCATAATAATAAGTTCTATCGTCATTGGTGGTAGCATTATTTTTCCCGCCCTTTGAAGAAACAATTTTATCCCATTCCCCACGGCCGATATTTTTGGTTCCCTCGAACAACAGATGTTCAAAAAAGTGTGCAAATCCGGTTCTTTCAGGATCTTCATCCTTGGCACCAACATGGTACATAATTGATGTCACCACGATAGGAGTTGTATTATCCTGATGCAAAATTACATGAAGCCCATTGTCAAGGTCATATTCCTCATAGGCAACCGCTTGGGCCATTGTCGCAGACACTATGAATAGCGCCATAATTGCGATAGGTAGTCGTAGTTTCATTTATTAAAGTGTTAGGATTAAATAGTTAATATGTATTAGTATTATTAAAATAGTTACACGAATATAAATTTTTCAGTATATTCGAAGGAAAACTCTCCTTGTTTTAACAAGAATTTAAGGCCTAGCGGATAGTTTTTTTGTTGCCTGCCACTATATTACGTATTTTATTTTCTAATAATAATCTTAATACATGAAGAATTTTTCGTTACCAATCCGTTTTGGAATAGCCGCTAGTGGATCACTCATAGCTTATTTCTTGATACTCTCACTTTTCGATTTACATACGAATGTATTCTATAGCCTTTTTAATGGAGTTATTACAGGTTTTGCGATCTATGAGGCAATAAAATATGAACTTATTCAGAACAAAGAAGGATTTAGTTACGGACAGGGTTTTAAAACCGGATTGATTACAGGATTTGTCGCTACCTTAATTTTCACCGTCTTTTTTGCATTTTATGCCACAGAGATTAACACAGATTTCCTGAAGGAATTGTCAGAAGCTTGGTCTAGTGAGTATAATAATTTCGAGGCCATAGTTTTCTTCACAGTTGCCATCATGGGTTTCTCCACTACCTTGGTACTTACACTATCATTTATGCAGCTATTCAAGTCTAGTGATAGCATAAAGAAAAAATCTTCCTAAAAACCATCTAAAAGACTTGTGAATTTGTCATTTAGCAGTATATTTGCACCCGCCTATTTAAAAAAAATAGGGAGTAAATAAAACTAATATATACGCTATGTATGCAATTGTAGAGATGGCAGGGCAGCAATTTAAGGTTGCGAAAGACCAGAAAGTATATGTTCACCGTTTACAGACAGAAGAAGGGAAAAAGGTAACTTTTGACAATGTACTTCTTTTGGATGATGGTAAGAACGTTACTATTGGCGCCCCGGCTATAGACGGAGCCGCTGTTGAGGCTAAAGTCATAAAGCACCTAAGAGGTGACAAAGTTATCGTCTTTAAAAAGAAAAGACGTAAAGGTTATGCAGTTAAGAATGGTCACCGCCAATCATTGACTGAAATTCTTGTTGAAGGTATTGTTGCCAAAGGCGCTAAGAAAGCTGTGGCACCAAAAGCTAAAGCAGCCCCAAAAGCTGCTGCTCCAAAAAAGGCCACTCCTAAAGCCGCAGCGCCAAAAGTAGAAACTCCAAAGGCTGCTCCAAAAAAGAAAGCTGTAACGAAAGAAGTTGTTGACTATAGCAAGAATACTGTTGCTGAGTTAAAGGAAATGGCAAAAGCTAAAGGAATTGAAGGTTTATCCTCAATGAAAAAGGCTGATCTAATTGCCGTATTAAGTAAATAATTTAATTTAGACCTAGAAAATCGAGGTTCATAAAATAACATATCATGGCACATAAAAAAGGTGTAGGTAGTTCAAAAAACGGTAGGGAATCAGAATCGAAACGCTTAGGGGTTAAGATTTTTGGTGGCCAAGCTGCCATTGCAGGAAATATTATCGTTAGACAACGTGGTACGGTACATAATCCTGGCGATAATGTATACGCAGGTAAGGATCATACATTACATGCAAAAGTAGATGGACTAGTTAAATTCCAAAAGAAAGCAGGAGGTAAATCCTATGTTTCTATTGAGCCTTTTGAGGCTTAATTACCGCTTTTAAAAATAGTTAAAGCCCTATCCAATTAATTGGATAGGGCTTTTTTATTATATATAGGTGAAATTCAAAATCGATATTGGACATCTATCACCATCTTTTTTATAGTGACAATTATGCCAAAAACCAATAAAAAGATACTATTTTATGGGACAGGGAAGTTGGGAATTACTGTATGATATAGTACCTTTCATATTCTTTTGCAATGTGATGGGATTTAGATGAATTTCACGAATGATTCCATTTAAAATAAGTTTCATATGGATTTAGTAATAGGAATTGATATAGGAGGTACCAAAACGAAAATAGGTCTAGTAAATAGTGAAGGACAATGTTTGGAAGATACATTCTTCAGGACAAGGGAATATCCAAATTTGGATGATTATTTGGATAAAATAAAAAGCACAGTAGATGAAATTAAGAGCAAATTTTCCGGGGATGTTAATATATTGGGATGTGGAATAGGAGCCCCGAATGCCTCAAGTAAAAATGGTACTATTGTTAATGCCTCTAATTTGGTTTGGAAAGATACTGTGCCAATTCTTGATAAACTTAATGAACGGATGCCCATGCCCATGAAGATAATGAATGATGCCAGTGCTGCTGCTTTAGGAGAGATGCTGTTCGGAAATGCCAAGGGAATGAAGGATTTCATCGTTATAACCTTAGGTACTGGTTTTGGATCAGGAATTGTAGCAAATGGCAAATTGATAGATGGTTATGACGGTTTTGCAGGTGAGTTGGGGCATATTGATATGACCATAGGGGACGGGAGGTTAACAGGCCAGAATGTAAAAGGAGGTTTAGAGGCATACGTTTCGGCTACCGGATTAAAGCGCACTATTTTGTATATGATGTGTATGTACATGGATGAAAGCAGGTTCAGGGATATAGCTTATAATGATTTGCATGGTGAGGAGATTACCAAGGCAGCTGAGGAAGGTGACCCTATTGCTTTGAAAGCATTTGATTTTACGGCCGATATTTTAGCAATGGCGTTAGCTAATTTTACGGCATTCACACAACCTGAAGCATTCTTTTTGATGGGAGGACTAGTTAATAGTGGAAAATGGATATTAGATCCCCTACATGGATATTTTGAAGACTACTTGCTCGAATTTTATAAGGGAAAAGTCAAATTGTTGCAATCTGGCCTTGCTGGAAAGACCACTGCTATTAGTGGAGCTGCTGCTTTAATATGGGAAGATTATTCAGCAGAGTCTTAACTTGATGAAAATTGACTTCAAGCTATCAATCAAGTGGTCAAAGTAATTTAGCTGCTATTTCTAACCAACTATTCGCTCTTTCATATGCATTGCTGTTGATATTATGGGGTGAGGTAAATAGAATGGACCTGCCACTGAAATGTTCCAGATTATAACTTCGGTCATCAATGAGTACATCGCCAGATAAAATATGCTTATCCCCACATAGGATTCTTTTTTTCCAAGGGATGAAAGGAAAATGCTCATCCAACCAATTACTTTTCTCCTTCAAAGAGTTGGGAAATTGCATGGCAGCGGAAGCAATGTAAACTTGGTGTTTTTCGGATAGTTCCTTTAAAACCTCTTGACTATGTTTAATAGGATTCAGGTCTCGGAAAAAACCTTTTCTTGTGGCATGCTTGCGAACACTTTCCTGATGCTCTTCAGGAACCTTTTGCCATACTTCGCAGCCCAAACATATTTGTTTATTAAGTTGTTGGCTGTATTCTTCATTATAAATCTCTATATGTGCACCGTAGGTATCTGCAATAACCTCGTCCATATCTACAAATATTGTCATAGTGTATAGTTTTCTACGAAGTACCGAAAAAATGATTTCATCCGAAAATGATTTTTATAATTCAATTGCTTAATAATAGGGTAAAAGTCAACAGGATATAAACTAAGGATGGGGCCGTGAAACCGCATGGAAGATTAATTGAGATCATTCGATATGCTTTAATCAATAAAAAAGAATATAAGTCCTTGCTCATATTAACATATTCTTATATGTCTTAAGGCCTCAATTAAACATATTGCGTTTTATCTTTGAGCGCATAAATCAAATAGATTACAATATGAAAATGTTCAAATTAATGACAGTACTTTCTCTGATGCTGATGGTCTGTGCGGTTACAGCACAAACACAAAGTGATAAAAAGCTAATGCAGGATGCTACAAAAGCAAAAATAACCTTGTTGAAAACAGATTCGAGCCTCGAAAAGTTTATTGATGAATCTGCAGGATATGTAATCTTTCCTAATGTGGGTAAAGGGGGATTTATTATTGGTGGTGCTTCTGGAAATGGAGTGGTTTACGAAAATGGGCAGGCCATTGGTATGGCTGACCTTAAAAAATTGAACATAGGATTGCAGGCCGGCGGCCAAGCGATTATTGAAGTCATCTTTTTTGAAACTTCTGTAGACCTTGACAGGTTTAAGGAAGGGAAGTTTGAATTTGCTGCCGAAGCCTCTGCAGTAGCTCTAAAATCTGGAATTGCAGTCAATGCCAAATACAAAGATGGAGTGGCCGTGTTTGCACTGCCTAAAGCAGGTTTGATGGCCGATGCTTCTGTCGGCGGACAAAAATTCGGCTTTGATCCATTTGACTGAACCAAATGAAGAGGCCATAAATAAACCCCTTGTTCAGATACTGAACAAGGGGTTTATTTTTTCTTACAGATTGATTTTAAAAATGCAATGATTTCGCCTAATACCTATAATATTCCGGTTTGAAAGGACCTTCAACCGTTACGCCGATGTACTTCGCCTGTTCTTCGCGAAGTTCTGTAAGTTCAGCACCCAATCTGGAGAGGTGCAATTTGGCTACTTTTTCATCTAAATGCTTCGGCAGCATATACACTTTGTTTTCATATGCACTACTATTTTTCCAGAGTTCTATTTGTGCCAAAGTTTGGTTCGTGAAGGAATTACTCATCACAAAACTTGGGTGCCCGGTGGCACATCCCAAATTCACCAATCGGCCTTCAGCCAAAAGGATGATGTCCTTACCATCTATGGT
>JBATIW010000310.1:0-18077 GCA_049668005.1 Maribacter sp. | reverse complement strand
GTCCAAAATGCGCAACAACTGTATTTTGGGACAAATGACTTGAACCACCACCATCAATCTCGCGCATCATTTTAGTCTTCCCGATCACAACTTCCACTCTTGAGCCTATACCATTGGTTTCTGCCTTTTCTCCTTTTAGCTTAACTTTTAGCCAGTTCCCCTGCGGTTTATCATTTCTAAACAGTTTGGTGACCGATGCTATGGGATAATCCTGAACGGGTTTTTGATTTACCACTAATAAGTCTAAATCACCGTCATTTTCAACATCAAATACAATAGATCCACGCCCTACGCCATAATCATTTACACCCGTTACCCGCCCTTTTTCGTTGAACATGGCATTGTCATTCTCAAAATAGAAATTACCCATGGGGGTACAATTGGGATTTAGGTCTCCGTTAGATACATAGAGATCCAAATCACCATCGTGATCAAAATCAGCAAAATTGGCTCCCCAGCTAATCATGAAAATATAGGCTCCCAGTTCTTTCGCCCTGTCCACAAAAGGCTGACCAATCCCCTGGTTTTCCATAAGTAAGTTGAATTTTATGTTGGTCACATAATAATCCAACAGCCCGTCATTGTTATAATCTCCCACAGCTGATCCCATGGCATTTTCCTTAAGGTCCATAGCGTATATTTCACTTAGATCTCGGAATGATTTTCTTGGATATCGATTTTCATACAGAAAATTGGGTACCGCCTTATAACCGAAGTCATGGTTTACCAATAAATCTTGATCCCCGTCATTGTCAAAGTCGGTGAAGAGTGCCCCGAAACCAAAACCCCTATGGTTCAAATCATAATCCTCATAAACATTCTCAAAGTATTTCCCCTCTTTATTTAGTAACAAATACCCTTTGGCTGTTTGATGTGCACTAACGATCGTCGCATCTTTCAATACTCCCAAAGTACCTTCAAATTCAAGAAAATAGTTTCCAACATATAAATCCGGATAACCATCGGCATTTATATCCCCAAAACTAGGACCTGTACTAAAAGAAGTAAATTGATCCAATTTATATTCAGTTGTCGCATCCCTAAAAGTCATATCCCCATTGTTCAAAAATAGGAGGTTTTTTGCCCTTGGGATGACGTTGGTACTATCAATTGTATTTATGGTAGTTACAAAAAGGTCCCTCCACCCATCTCTATTTACATCTGCACTGACCGCACCTTGGGTCACATAATTTTTAGTGACGTCGACCCCAGATTGATCATAGATATTTTTAAAAGTGCCATCACCATTGTTCAAGTATAGGGCATCTTCTTTAGTTCCGCTAGTTAGGAAAAGGTCTTCAAAACCATCGTTGTTAATATCGAAAGCAACAGCCCCGCCCCCGAACGTACCTTCATAGACTTGAAAATAATGATCAATACCTGATTGTTCAGTGATGTCGGTAAATGCGGTCTGTGCCCATATGTCAGCATGGGAAATGAAACAAAAAATATAAAAATAAATATGGTTATGGTATAATTTCATTCTTGGTTTTTCTTCCAGTTAAGGGCAATAACATTTTGGGCAATTCTGGATCCTTCTTCCAGCCCAACAATATTATCCTGTGCAGTATGAATACCACCATAAAATCTAGAATCAGCGGTTTCCTGGGCGGCTTCCCAAAACGAATCGAATGACCGTATCACAAAATCGGTTTCCCTAACTTCATCGCGTTCCCTGCCCTCATGTGCCCTATCAATAAAACCTAAAGCATCACCATAAACGTCTTCCAAAGCGACCGCAGCAGCGGCTGCTTGGATTGCATGACCTGACGGGAAACATGGAAATGGTGGATCTGGCCAAAACGATTCCCATTCCTGATCAATATATTTTGGGATAAAGGTATTGGGTCGTTCGGAGAAAAAATGATATTTCCATTTCCAACAGTTGATAAAAGCATCGGCAACTGATAAGCTTACTTTGGCATAGGTTTCTGCAGACTTTATCATTGATGGTTGTTCTTTTTCAACGGCTAAGGTTGCAATGTAATATGAATGTCCTGGAGGGGTAAAAGAGACATCAGGGTCATCTCCCCACCATATGGCGGCTTCTTTTTCCTCTTGGGTGAGCATTTGGTCTTTCTTATATACTTCCAAGAACTCATTGTAATAAGGTGATCCCGGAAGGGTGTCATAAGGTATTATTTGGGGCGTGTCTAATCCTGCATTTTGTTTTAAAAAAGTTCTATTCTCGCCCCAGTGCGGATGCAAAGGTAAATGGCTGAATGATTGCGCAAATAAAGGAGGTTTCCAAGAACCAGGCCTATTAGGGTGAACAATATTCTTATCAAAATTGTATAAATAACCCCTATGTCCTCCATCGGTTTTTGACCATTCAAATATGGCATCAGCGATTGATTTCCCGTAGGCAACGGAGCGATCCACAGTTCCTTTGTCCTTATAATTCATTTTGAAATGGTCATAAATCACACCTTCCAATGAATCTATGCTAAGTTTATTCTTATCAGAAGTTTGCATATATACATTCTTTAGAATAGCGGCTTGGGCGGCATTTAATGATAAAATCCAATCATAGGATTTTCCATTTTCTGGCTTGGGTAAGTTATTCAAGCCATTTAATTGCCCAGCCAATGAGTTGTGAGATTCAAATCCGTTGACAACAGATTCATACATTGTTAATCCTATATAACCAAAGGCCCTAGAAGCGTAGGTTGGAGAATTTGCTGGGGTGTATTGGGTAACGAACAGCGACATATTCGCCCATTTTAGCACAACATCTTGCTCCGAGATGTTAGGCACTTGTTTTTTTGAACAACTTGAAATGCTTAGTAAAATGCTTAGTAATAGGAAGCTAAGATTTCTGATACCCATAATCTTCATGTCAGATTCTTTATTTTGAAAATTGGTATGTTTTTAAGGAATTATTATTTATTCCCAAGATTAATTTATCCTCAATTAACAAGGAGCTTTTGACCGCGCCTCTAATATCCAATCCAGATTCAATCTGATTAACATACTTAAATTCACCCTTGCCATTACCCGCTAGCAAAGTTCCGTAATTTGCATCAAATTTACCAAGTCTCAACTTAAAAAAGTGATTATTTCCCAAAAGCAAAATGTCGTCGTTTCCATCTTTATTGAAATCCCCGATATTAATAGCATATATAGGGGAGTATTGTGCCTGTTCAGGTAAAGTTGCAATCGTAAATTTATTTTCCAAGGAACTCAAAAGAAGCGTTGTTTCCATGCTGTTTGCTATAAGCTTGCTTGCTTCGTTCAATTGCTCGGAACTAAATATATCCTCGATAGTAGCATCCGCATAACTTTTATAGCTATTAAATTTAGAGCGAAGACCTGCCAATTGGCCCAATAATTCATCCCGAGTGAGATAGGGATAACTTTTCCCCTGAATATAATAGGTAAAGATGGGATCCACAGAACCATTCTTGTCAAAATCGTCAAAGTACATTGCTGCAGGTTCAGCTGAGGTTACCTTAAATTGGGTATTCGTGCCCATATTGCCTGCTATGATATCCAATTTACCATCATTATTAAGGTCACTTACCTGCAACGTATTCCATAAGCCTTTTAAAGGCGCTTCAAAATAGTTTGCTGTGGAATTTTCGAGTCTCCCATCCTTATTAAGAAAAATAGAAATAGGCATCCATTCACCAATGACAATTAAGTCCATGGTCTTGTCACTATTGATATCTGCCCATACGGCATCGGTAACCATTCCCAATTTTTGTAATTCAGGAGCAAGAACATCAGTCTGATTTGTGAAATTGCCTTTGCCATCATTGATCAAGATATAACTAGTGGGCGATTCTGGATACCTCCCAGGGATTATCCTTCCACCAACAAATAAATCCAAAAAGCCATCCCTGTTTATATCATTTGCAGCAACAGTGCTCGTACTGGAAAGCATTTTTGGCAGTGAATTTTCACTTTTGGTAAAGTTGCCTTGTCCGTCTCCCAAATATAATCGGTCTTGTAATAGCGTGTCTTTGTCGCTAAAGTCATGATAACCACCACTTACTACATATAAATCTTGATGACCATCGTTATTGGCATCAAAGAACGTGGCATCTGAATCTTCGCTTATTTTATCAACATTAAATGCCATGACTGGTTTTCGAACAAAATCACCATTTTCTTTTTGAACAAAAAGGGCGGCACTCTGACCATTTGAACCACCGATGAAGATATCTTCCAAACCATCATTATTTACATCGCCTTTTGCCATAGAAGGCCCTGAATGGGAAGGTTGATTAAGTAATAAGGATTGTCGTTTGAAATCGTTAATGGGAACATTTTTATGATCAAATGATATGGCCGGTGTAGTCTCCCGGAATGTTGGAGTAGGAATGACTTTTATTTTTTTAAATGCCTGAGCGTTCTTTTCCTCTAGGGTAACCAACTGATTTGCGGCAACATTTGATAGTACTTGTCGCTTGCCACTATTCCAGTTAATAATCAGGGAATCTATTGTAAGCTCTTTCCCTAAACCAAAATTCAAAATATTTGAAACCGTGGATAAATACCCTCGATTGGGAATTTGCTCTAAACTTTGTTTTCCATTATTGTTGTAGATGATGACTCTAGAGCCAATACCGGAAGTATTTTTGCTCTCACCGATGAGCTTTACCTTTAAATAGTTCTTTGACGTACTTTGCGATTCGTTTCTATAAATAAAAGCAGGCTTATTTATGTTATTCACGATTAAATCCAGATCTCCATCATTATCCAAATCGGCATAAGCTGCGCCATTACTGTTGGCAGTTTGGTCAAGGCCTAATTCTTTGGTCGCATTTTCAAAAGTGGTTCCTCCAAGATTTTTGAATATGTAGTTGGACAAATTTGACGAGGGCATCTGATTAATAATTTCAAGAACATCTTCCCTTTTTAATCTTCCTTTGGATTGTATATAATTCTCCATATAATTAATGAAATCCAAATTGGTATAATCCCGATAATAGCCATTGGTTACGAAAAGGTCTTTCCATCCATCATTATCATAATCGGCCAAGAGGGCTACCCAACTCCAATCGGTATTGGATATGCCGGAAAATTGTCCTACCTCACTAAAAGTGCCATTACCATTATTAAGTTGTAGCATATTGCGCATATACTGATAATGAAACCCTGTCCGAAGATTCAAATTAAATTTTTCATAATTATCAGGAGCCAATAATAATTTTTGCCTGTGATTATCCTCAGGAAGCATGTCTAAGGTTAGGATGTCCTGATGACCGTCATTATTAATGTCGGATATATCGTTGCCCATGGAGAAATGACTTGTATGTCCTAGACTTTCTTTAAGTTGGTTGGTAAAAGTGCCATTTCCATTATTAATATATAAATAGTCCGGAACAGTGTAATCGTTGGACACATAAAAATCTACCCAACCATCATTATTTAGATCACTTATACCAATACCAAGTCCATATGTCAATGCAGAACCACTTATTCCTGCTTTAACGGTGACATCTTTAAAAACACCCTTATCCTGTTCATACAAACGCACCCCTTGAAGCGGATCATCTTTTTTAAGAAATTCCGCGGTACTAATTTCATTGAGTACAGGAAGTGATTTGGGATTATGATTCAATAAAATCATATCCAAATCATGGTCATGGTCGTAATCCAAGAAATAGGCTTGATTACTAAATGCCGGACTCGCAAGACCTAAAGCTTCAGCTTTTTCTTCGAAAAGAGGCATATTATCTGCGTCGTTGCCAATGTTGATGAATAATTGGTTTTTTCTTTTATCTGCTGGGAGCGCACCGGAATAACATAAATACAAATCTAGTTTGTTATCGCCATTTACATCAGCTGCGGAAACACCAGTTTTCCAAGGACCGGACCTCCCTGTTATATTGGAAGTTTCGGTGGCATCAATGAACTTTAGATTTCCCTGATTAATGTATAGTTTGTTTTCACCCATGTTTGAGGTAAAATAGATATCCACTAAGTCATCACCATTGAAATCACCAGTGGCAACACCTCCGCCATTATAAAGGTATTCGTACATCAGTACATTGGCATTCAAGCCTTCGGTAAGTGTATTCTCAAAATAAATATTTGTTTCTTCTTTATGCATTAACGTAAACAAAGGGGGTGAAGAAACCAAAACCTCATTTACATCCTTCTTTTTTTCATTTTCACAACCCAAAACTATGATAAGGATTAGACAAAAAGAAAAAACCATCGGTTTAGGAAAGGAGTATTTCATAGATGATATAAAAGTAAAAAAAAATCTATCCTTTGAAGAGGATAGATTTTTTAAAATCAAGATTGTTAGAACTAGTAACCGGGATTTTGAATCAAAAGTTCATTTCGATTTAGTTCATCCCTACTTATAGGGAAGTAATACATTTTATCATCCCAAGTTCTGACCTCGTTCTCTGTATTATCTACAGAGGCATATGCATAGTCATATACCGTTTTATCGTGTACATATGGTACAAGAGGAGAAGCTCCTGCTTTTAGGGTAGCTTCTGTACTCATAACCTTAATACCCCTTCCAAGGGTTTCAGCTGCGATCATCCATCTTCTGGCATCATGATAACGATGTTCCTCATAGGCAAGTTCTACACGTCTTTCATTAATGTATCTTTCCAAAAGGGCAGTACCTGTATCACTAACTGCTGGCATACCTACTCTATATCTAATCTTATTAAGCCAACTAATTGCCTCACCCTCATCACCGGTAGCCAAAGAGGCTTCCGCATAATTCAAGGCTATTTCAGTATATCGGATAAATGGCCAAGGCACAACCTGGGCACTCGAAAAGCTGTCTATTATGGCTGGATCCGAATCGATAAATTTACGAACGTAATACCCCGTTCTACTGCCATTCCAATTTTCTATGGGTGATTCACGAGTATCCACTCCATTAATTTTTCCACCCGCTCCATCATCATAAGCTCCTGTCTGGATTTGATCAACTGGGTCTATACCGGCAACATCAGAAGGTCTTGGTTTCCAATCAGCACCGTCATACAGAACAGTTGCATACAATCTTGGATCTCTATTTGCAAAGGGATCTGCGGCATGGGTAGCATTGTTCCAATCAAATTTCGATCCATCCATCATTTCATAATCATCTACTAAAAGTTGGATAGGTGTGTTCCCTGCCCAGTTATGATAACCGTTAGGTCCGTTGTTGATTCCTTGATGAATACCGCCCAAAGGCCAATCGCTTTCCTGTGTAAAGAGCGCAGAGTGACTACGTTCGAACAATAACTCGGCACGGGCTGCGGGATCACCAACGGTGCTTCCCCCTCCCATGGCTATTGAAACATAGTTGTCTTCTCCTTCTTGAGCTGAAACAGGACCTGCCAAATCAAGTTTGTATCCTGAAGTAGCGTCGAGTACCGCTTTAGCAGCGGCTTTTGCTGCATTCCAGCGGGCTGCACGATCCCCTGAGGTATAGGCAACCAATTCCAAATTGGAATAGCTACTAAGTACAGATGAATTGGCAGCGGCCGTAGGACCGTCACGTAAATCACTTGCCGCATAGAGTAGTACTCTGGATTTTAATCCCATGGCACTAAATTTAGATGCTCTACCGGGCGTAAATTCCTTTCCATCCAATAAGGTAGTCGCTGTATCCAGATCACCAATAACGAAATTGATATTCTCTTCATAGGTATTCCGGGCTATCGAATAATCCTCGTCAAGCTCATAAGGTCTATCGATAATTGGAACACCGCCGTAATATTGAATTAATTGATGATAATAATAAGCCCTTAAAAAGAGTGCTTCACCCAACAATCTATCCTTTAATACCGTATCTTCAAACGTTGCCTCTGGAAGTTCTTTAATGGCGATATTCGCTTGCCTTATGGCAAGGAAAAGCTCATCCCACTGGGGCACTATCCTATTATTTCCTGTACCAGATGGACTTAATGTGCCTTCTGTTATCACGTTTATTCCCCTACCGGAGTGGGTGAACATGGCTTCATCTGTAATCGATGCAAGGCTTTCTTCCTCAAAACCACCGTAGTTCAAATAAGAATATACGTTAAAAACAAATGCCTGGGCTAAGGCCCCATCTGACCAAGTAGCATTCGCTGAAATACTATCGAGTGGTTTGGTCTCTAAAAAATCTTCGTTGCATGCTGTCAGCAAAGCAATTAATGCCAACAGCCATACGGGTAATAACTTTCTTTTTTTCATGACTTTTTTTTTAAAATGTTAAACTAAATCCTGTATTTATAATTCTGGCTTGTGGATAATACGTACCAGCACTATTTGTAGCTTCAGGATCAAAAATCTTGTATTTGTCAAAGGTAAATAAATTTAGACCATTAACATATACCCTAAAATTGGATAGGCCAAATTGTTTGATCAATTTTGATGGGAAATTATAAGCTATTTGTAAGTTTTTGAGGCGAATATAATTCTTACTGAATAAGAAGTAGGTGTTATTGCCAAAAGACCCACCCGTGTAATACGTATCGCCTCTACTTGCCAATCTTGGGTGAACACTACTTGGGTTGTCAATACTCCATCTATTGTCATGGCTATATTTCAAGAAGTTACCAATATCGCCCGATTCTGTCTGGATGCGGATTGATGCACCTGTAGCTCCTTGCAGAAGCATGGATAAATCAAAGTTTTTATACGAAGCATTGAAAGTGGCACCGAAATTAAATGTAGGGGTATCGCTTTCATCTAGTCTTACTTGGTCATCAGCGTCAATTAGACCATTGCCATCAACATCCTTGAATTTCATATCGCCTGGCTTTAATTCAGAAGTAACTGCGCTATAATCCAAAGTATTGCTGGCTATAGCAGCTTCATCTCGGAAAACGCCGTCTGATTCATAAACCAAATACGAATTAATTGGCTTGCCTTCCTGTAATTGATAACTAGGAGCTCCTGGAATCTCATCCAAAAATACCACTGTATTTTGGGCGTACCCACCATTAATACCGAAATCATATTTAAAACCGTCTTGATTTCCTCCATAATAATTCAAGGCAAATTCAAAGCCTTCATTATCTACCTTTCCTGCATTAACAGGCGGTAAAAGATTACTAATTCCTGAAGAACCAGGAGTAGAACCTGTTTTTTGGATAAGAATCTGGTCTCTTTTATTTAGAAAGTATTCGAACGTAAAAGAAAGTTTGCCATTCAAGATAATACCATCAAGACCTACATTAAAGTTATTTGCCCTTTCCCAAGTAAAGCTTGGATTTGCCAAAAGTGGCTCGAAAAGCGTTGTCTGTACATTACCGTCTAAAGGATAACTTCCGAAATCATATATTGACAAGTAAGCATATTCTTGCAAGGCACCTTGAAAGAAAACCTGATCATTACCCATTTGCCCATAGGAAGCCCGAAGCTTAAGATAATCTATACTTTTTACATCAAACCAATCCTCATTGTTAATGTTCCATCCTGCCAATACCCCTGGAAAAAAACCAAAACGATCAGCTCCTGGAAAAATGTAGGACCCATCATATCGCCAAATAAATTCGGCCAGGTATTTTTCCTTATAATTATATTGAAAACGACCATAATATCCTAAACGGGTTCTCTTATAACCAAAGCCATCAGTCTCCTGTCCTATTTCGCCCCCAACACCTAATTGGTCAACGGAAGTGGACAAATAATTTCTTCTGAATGCGGAAAAGAAATCCCCTTGGAACTCTTCGCGGGTTACACCAGCTAAAACATTAATGGTATGGTCTTCCCCAAAAGTACGGTCATAGTTCAGTAGTGCCGTAAGGTTTGTGTTTAATTTGTTCAAAGTTGATTGGGTTAATCTTGCGTCCGTAAAGGGTGACCGGATCGCCCCATTGAGAACAGGATTGCCAGTTGCAATATATTCATCGCGATCTAAATAATAGAGGGTCCATGGGGTTTCCCACTTTTTTTGCCGCTCCTGACTTTGATCCACACCAGCAAGTAATGTCAATTTCAATCCCTCTATCCATGGGTTTGTTAAATCAATAGATCCCGTAAATTGTAAATAATCCGTGGGTTGTTTGTCATAACCTGTAGCATTAGTGGTAACCACAACAGGATTTTGACCGTTTTCAATATCAGGACCAGGAAGGCCGTTGGGCCAAATTGCTGGCTCTGTAGGTCTACCACGCATGAGCATTCTAAAAATGGCACCCGCATCCTGGGTAGGAAACTTACGATCTTCTTTTCTATAGGTAAATCCTAACTTGGCACTTATATAGTCGTTTATTTTAGCATCTGTATTGATCCTAAAATTGTATTGCTGGTATCTTGTCGCAGAGTTTTTGTAGTATGCGTCTTGATTCGTATATCCCAATGATGAATAATACTTAATGTTTTCACTTCCTCCACTAATCGATAAATTGTGCCTGCTCTGACCGGCCCATTCCTTAAAAGTATCTCCAAACCAATCCGTATCTGGATAGAGGTAAGGATCAGATCCATCACCATGGGCTTGTACGGCCACAGGACTGAAATTTGCATTTAGCACACCTACACCAGCGGTTGGCGATGCGTATGTACCTGTTGAAATAATAGCTGATGAAGCTGCGCCCCATTCACTCACAGGTATATTGTTGTAGATGGGAAGTTCGTTCATAATATTCGCATATTCCACAGCGTTTGATAATTCTGGAACCCGCGTAGGTTGGTTCATCCCAAAATCCGCATTATACGTTATGGTAGGTTTCCCCGATTGTCCTTGTTTGGTTGTTATAATAATTGCCCCATTCGCTGCTCTGGCACCATAAATAGCGGCAGAAGCATCTTTTAGAACAGAAATATTTGCGATATCAATACCATTTATACGCCCAAGACCACCATCACGATCAGGTATACCATCTATTACTATTAATGGCTCGTTGTTACCCAACGTATTGGTCCCTCGAATACTGATGTTGGATTCATCATTTCCTGGTTCACCACTAGTTTGGATAATTACAACCCCTGGTAATCGACCCGCTAAGGAGTTAGAGACACTAATTGCAGGGGAAGCTTCCAAAACCGCTCCTTTTACAGCAGTAACAGCACCAGTAACCGTTGCTTTCTTTTGTGTGCCGTAACCCACAACTACAACTTCATCCAAATTGGCTACATCATCATCAAGCGTCACATTCAAAAC
Organism: Maribacter sp.; assembly: GCA_049668005.1. GTDB lineage: Bacteria > Bacteroidota > Bacteroidia > Flavobacteriales > Flavobacteriaceae > Maribacter_A. Next base: position 7,018 of record JBATIW010000310.1, on the reverse strand, counting down.
AGTTTGATTGTTTACTGCAATTACTTTAGAAATGAAACCAACATAGCTAAAACGCAAACTGGTGTTTCCATCGGAAACACTTAGTTCAAAGTTTCCGTCAAAATCAGCTTGAATACCAACTGTTGGCTCGTTGACATCGACAATAGACACACCTGGTAAGGGCATCCCATCGGATGCTGCAGTAACGGTACCTGAAACTTTCACATCCTGTGCTTGGATAGATGAAAATAAAAATCCACTAAAAAATAAAATCGCCGTTAAGAAAACATGATTCCGAATCATGAATTTCTTATCATAATTAATCTGGTAATTCATAAAATATAGGTTCTAAAGGTTGTTATTTAGCACTAAAGTAACAAATAATTGATAAAATCATAATATTATGTGAAAATTACTAAAACGTTGTAGGTGAGTATAATGTTTTTCTCTAGTTGATTGTTTAACAGTTAACTGATTAGGTAGCACAAAATCAGCTTATGAGATTATTTTTTTTCAGGGTGATATTAATGAAATCTTTGTAGTATTCTTTCTATAAAAGCTCTTAAAAACTCTTTTTTAGGGCATCCTGAAATAATTCTCAAATCTTCCAAAAAACTGGTTTCCTCATCCAAGAATTTAAATATTAATTGCGGTGGCCTATTCTTAAAAAGGGTTTCGAAGATATATTGGCCGCTGCTGTTTTTTTTGAACAAGATATCCAGTAGCAAGAGATCATAGTACCAAAATTTTCGTTTTTTACCGAAGGATTTCAGCGTCCTACCTTCTTTTAAATGTTTAATTAGGGATTTTGTTTTTTTGCCCGTATTATAAAAAGTATACCCTGTGCTGGCCTTCGCCCATCCTCCTGCCGTACCGATTCGAACAACATTATTTGTATTATGCTGTAAGAAGTCATAACAAGTCATAGGAATGTTGCCTTTTTCTTTTTCAAGGATTTGAAAGTCAGTACAATTTAAGTTTTCATTAAGGTATTGCTTAATGGCAATTTCATACTCTTCAGAAGATAATGGTGTTTCTGAAAATAAGGTGTATTCAACCAATGCTTCATTATCTGAAAATGGGAGCACATACATAAATCGGGTATTGCCTTTTTGAGGCACGGAAAAATCCATGAACGTGGCTTGATCTTGTATAAAAACAGGTTTTTTCGTTTTTACAAACCACCCAATAAAATGTTGTTGTAAAACAGGGTATTTCTTTTGGCGAATTATTTCTTTATAATCAAAAATACTATTGAAAACCTGATTGGCACTAAACACATTTTCTTTGGTTATGACCTTTGTATTTTCTTCAGAATCTTCTATTTCATGAACTTCTTCTTGTAGAAAATTGATATTGGGGTGCGAATTTATTCGATTCAGATAGGTTTCATAAAAATCAATCCCACGGATTAATTTGTATTGGTAGGGTAAAATATTAAATCGGCTGGAAAATTTTTGACCTCCGAAATAAATGTATTTCCATGTTTTGAATACTATTGCATCAAATTCACCTTCACCTTTTTCCCAATAGCACCATGTACGGTCATTGGTGCTTTTGGCATCCTTATCCAACAGTAAAATAGACTTATTCTTAAAAAAACCATCAGTGCCCATAGCATCGGCCAGCATTAAACCAGCTGCACCCGCTCCAATAATTATATAGTCGTAATGTGATTTGGTTATTTCCAATTCTGAATCATGAAATTTGTTCAATTTCAAAAATAGGTATTTAGGACGAGCTTGGTCTTATTTGTCAAAGCGATAGCGTATACCAAAAAAACTACGGACTCCTTGATTGGGACCATAGACATAAGAGGGGTCAAATGTCAATGCATATGGATTGTCGGCCGTTGCAATAACAGCACCATTGTTGTTGAAAGTAACATTCTTGTCAAAAGGGTCATTCGCCCTTGCAATGATAAATGGGTTTCCACGATTGGGCGTCCAATCCAGTAGATTTTTTATTCCTCCATAAACTTCGAAATGTTCAAGACCCTTGTATGTGAATTGGATGTTCTGGATACTCCAAGAAGAAGAATACTCTTGTCGTGGGTCTAATGAACCCAATAAGGGCAAACGCATGGGTCCATATAGGTTACCCGTATAATCAATACTCAAGTCCCAAGTCTTAAGGGTGTATGAAACATTCCAAGTACCAGTAAAGCTTTCAGTCAAGACTTGGTCCTGTTTCACCCCATCTTCTGTAGCACTAACATCCTGTAAAGTTGCCCCGAGCATTAATTTCAATCCACTTGGAAAAGCAACATCAATATTGGCACTGACCCCTTGTGAAATAGATTTACCATCTAAATTGTCATAAATAATCTGGTTGGGATTTGTATCGTAATCGGGCAATATGATATTGTTGAAATGGGTATAGAAAACGGAAGCATCAAGGCTAATGAATGTGCCGTTACCACCATAGATTTTTTTTAAGAAGTTGAGGTTTAAATTAAAAGAACGTTCCGGTTTCAATTCTTCAGTGACAATAACTTCCCTGGCTCCTGTTAATGATGCATGCTCTTCAGTAAACAGGTTAACAACCCTAAATCCGGTTCCTGCATTCAGACGTAGAATATCATTGTCGGAAATTTTCCATCTATAGGCACTTCTTGGGGTATAAATTGAACCGTGTCTTTTGTCGTAATCGTATCGAAGACCGAGCAATAGGGAATGTTTCCTGGCCAACTTTATTTCGTCTTGGGCAAATATGCTGGGAATGATAACTTCATCAGCTATTATTGTAGCCGTTGTGTTATCGTTATAATAATTGTATCGCATGGCGCTCCCAAAAAGAAGATCATGTGACTTTAAAGACTTGTCCCAAGTAAGTTGACCAAAACCTATACGCTGATCGGCTAGGTAAGGTATATTGCCATAAACTGAGTTTTGGCTGTGGTCATTGTACGAAAATGAAAACAATACTTTTTCCTTGATGGGAAGTTGGTATTTACCCAAGATTTCCCACCTGCGGGTATAGATGCTTTCGCCATAAACTTCATCACCTCCTCTATATTTCGGGGTCCATTGCATTTCTCCTCCCCATCTGTCTTCGTATAAATATCGGCCTGCTAAGGAAAATATCCGATTTTCATCTCGTTTAAAGTTCCATTTCTGAAAAATGGAAATCCGATTTTGTAATGTCAGATCTGTAAAATTATCCCCGTTGTTATCAATTGGGGTGTCATATTTGAAATAATTAACCCCTAAAAGTACATTGGTCTTTTTACCCATGTTTATTTTGGCACCAACATCCAAATTGTATTCTCCCCAATCAGATAAAAATCCATCGGCAAATAATTCCGGTGCTTCATCTGCACTCTTGGTAATGATATTAATAAGCCCGCCAACCGCTTCACTACCGTATAAGCTCGATGCTGGGCCTTTGACAATCTCTATTTGATCTATTAATGAGTTAGGAATCCCAGATAAACCATATACCGTTCCCAGGCCGCTTACTATGGGCATTCCATCTATCAAAACCAGGGTATATGGGCCTTCTAAGCCATTAATGTGTATGTCTCCAGTATTGCACACATTACAATTTATTTGCGGCCTTACCCCATTTACATTTTGTAAGGCCTCAAAAATACTTGCCGTAGGGTTCTTCTTTAAAAAAGTGGGACTATAAACCTCAACCGGAACAGGACTTTCCGACCGCCTTACAGCCTTAAGTGTCCCCGTTACAACCATTTCCTCCAAATGCTCGGTGGATATGTCAAGAAATATGGATACGTGATTGGTTTCATTATCCGTAATGATGATTTTTTTTGAATAGGGAAAATAGCCAATTGCGGTTGCTTTCAATACATAGGTGCCAAGAGGAATATTTTGAAGTTGATAATTTCCATTTTTATCTGAAGCAATCCCAAGGGAGGTGCCCTCCAGATAAATATTGGCAAAAGGTATTGGTTCTAAACCATCCATTACTTCCCCTACTATTTGGGCCTTTTGTGAATACGAAAAGTTAAGTCCTAGAAAAAACAGACACATAAACTGAATCAAAGCTTCAGTATAGTAAATTTTCATAATTCAAAAATATAATTTAGACAAATCTAAAAATATGTTTTTACATATAAAAATGTATTTTTGTTTAAATTTTAAAATAGGTGACACTTTCAGAAGAGGATTATATCAAAGTTATTTACCATTTAGGGAAGGGCAAAAAGACTGCTGTTTCCACAAATTCGATTGCAGAGAAGATGGTGACCAAACCATCATCAGTTTCCGATATGGTGCGAAAACTCTCCGATAAGGGTCTTATCAATTATAAAAAGTACAAGGGAGTTTCGTTGACCGAACTTGGTACAAAAACAGCATTAAACTTGGTCCGGAAGCATCGTTTATGGGAGGTGTTTTTAGTTGATAAGTTAGATTTTACTTGGGATGAGGTGCATGATGTTGCCGAGCAATTAGAGCATATAAAAAGTGAAAAACTGATAGATCAACTAGATCAACATCTGGGTTTTCCAGAGGTTGACCCTCATGGCGACCCCATTCCATCAAAAAATGGGGAATTCAAGAATTCCATTAAAAAATTATTGAAGGATTTACCAGTGGGAATTACCGGTGTTTGTGTAGGCGTAAAGGATTCATCACCTCCATTCTTAAAATTTTTGGACAAAAATCAAATTGCGTTGGGCGATGAAATAAAAATACTTGATAAAGAAGAATTCGACGATTCCTTTATTATTAAAATCAATAACACCACCATGCATATATCTAACCAAATAGCGTCTAATCTCTATATTAAAACATCCTAAGCGCCATGCAAGAAATAATCGATTATTTTGAATCTATCAATCCCATATTGGCAGCATTTTATGCTACACTTTTTACCTGGGGTCTTACAGCAGCAGGCGCGGCTCTAGTGTTTCTTTTCAAAGGAATGAATCGGGCAGTTCTAGATGGAATGTTGGGTTTTACGGGTGGTGTAATGGTCGCTGCAAGTTTTTGGAGCCTCTTGGCCCCAGGGATTGAAATGAGTCCTGGTGAGGGTTTTGTTAAGGTAATACCGGCAGCAGTAGGCTTTTTTTTGGGTGCTCTTTTTCTTTATGGCCTTGATAAAATTCTACCGCATTTACATATTAATTTTAAGGAAAGTGAAGGGATTAAAACCCCATGGCACAAGACAACATTACTGACTTTGGCAATTACCTTACATAATATTCCAGAAGGTTTGGCGGTGGGTGTTCTTTTTGGAGGAGTTGCAGCTGGTTTTGATGGGGCCACAATAGGTGGTGCAGTGGCATTGGCACTTGGTATTGGTTTGCAGAATTTTCCAGAAGGTTTTGCTGTAGCTATGCCGCTAAGAAGACAAGGCTTAAGTAGAACAAAAAGTTTTATGTATGGCCAGGCATCGGCCATTGTTGAGCCGTTTGCGGCAGTTTTGGGTGCATGGGCCGTTATAACATTTGAACCAATATTACCCTATGCGCTTTCTTTTGCTGCGGGAGCTATGATTTTTGTTGTAGTTGAAGAGGTGATTCCTGAAACCCAACAAGACAAATACACAGATATAGCCACTATGGGATTTATTGGAGGCTTTATCATCATGATGACCTTGGACGTAGGTTTGGGGTAAAACATAAAGGACGTTTTAGTACTGTTAGTCGCATATAAATTCACTTTGTTATACTGCTTGTTATTGTTTAAGTTTAGCTATTAATTATTATCTACGCTATGCGATACAAAATACTTTTTGCTACTCTTGTTATTATCAGTTCCTTTTTTATTGGAAATTCCCAAAAGAAGAAATTTTCCTATTTAGACCTTTATGACTTGCAATATGCGTCTAATCCACAGATTTCGCCGAACGGGGAGTGGGTGGTTTATTGCAGAATGGAAATGGACATCATGAAAGACAAGGCCATGGGTAACTTGTGGATGATCAATTCGGATGGTTCCCAGCATCAAAAACTCACTTCAAGGGAGCATAGTGAATCAAGTCCAAGATGGTCGCCAAGTGGGGATAGGTTAGCCTTCATTAGTGGCACGGATGAAGGTTCCGAAATTTATATGTATTGGGTGGGTTCAAATAAAATTGCAAAAATTTCACAATTGCCGTTTAGTCCTGGTTCATTGACATGGTCGCCTAAAGGAGACCAATTGGCATTTACGATGAATCAAGAAGAGCAGCCTCCCGTAATTGCCAAAATGCCAACAAAACCAAAAGGAGCTGAATGGGCCGATGCCCCGAGGATAACAGATAGGGTATATCATGAAGCTGATGGTAGGGGCTATATAAAGCCCGGATTCAGTCATATTTTTGTAATCCCGGCAAATGGGGGGGCTCCTCGCCAAGTCACTTCTGGTGAGTATCACCATCGAGGAAGTCTTAGCTGGTCACCAGATGGTAAAAACATCTATTTTTCGGCCAATAGAAGTGAAGACTGGGAGTACGACTTTAGAAATAGTGAAGTTTACGAGGTTGGGATCCAGAATGAGGAAATAAAAGCCTTGACCAACAGAAAAGGACCAGATCGCAACCCAATGGTATCACCCAATGGAAAGTACATTGCCTATATTGGATATGAAGATAAGGTACAAACGTATCAAGTGCGAAAATTACATTTAATGAATATTGATGGTAGCGGCAAAAAAGTTATTTCTGAAGGGTTGGACAGAAGTATTTCCAATATCGTTTGGAGTAGCCAAAGTGAAGGACTCTACTTCAGCTATGATGACAAGGGTAATAGCAAAATAGGGTATATTTCGTTGAATGGCAAGGTGACCAAACTTGCCGATGACGTGGGTGGAACCACCATAGGAAGACCTTATTCTAGCGGATCATATAGTGTTTCAAAAGATGGGACCTTGGTAATGACAAAGTCTAGACCAGAACATCCCGCGGAATTGTCGATCCTAAAACCCAAAAGTAAGTCTCCCCTTAAAATTACAAATCTGAACAAAGGTTTATTCGATTATAGAAATTTGGGCAAAGTGGAGGAAATTTGGTACAAGTCATCGGTTGATCAAAGAGATATTCAAGGTTGGATAGTTTATCCACCGGACTATGATGCAACAAAGAAGTATCA
>JBATIW010000309.1:0-2040 GCA_049668005.1 Maribacter sp. | reverse complement strand
GCTTCTGGAGTGCATTCTAATTATTGTTGGGGCAGCACTTCTTTCTGGTTTTTTCACTTTTCTAATGCGACAGACCATTATCTATGTTTCCCGTTACATTGAATTTGATCTCAAGAATGAGATTTTTGATCACTATCAACAATTAAGTCTGAATTTCTACAAAAAGAATCGTACTGGGGATCTAATGAACCGCATTAGTGAAGATGTCAGTCAAGTTAGAATGTATACAGGTCCCGCGCTTATGTATGGAATGAACACTGTCACTCTATTTGCATGTATAATCCCAATAATGTTCATTACGGCGCCAACCTTGGCAGCTTACACCTTAATTCCGTTGCCTATACTGTCCGTTCTTATATATCAAATAAGCAAAATTATACATAAACGAAGCACCCTTGTTCAAGAGTATCTTTCTACCCTTTCAACGTTTACCCAGGAGGTCTTTTCAGGTGTTACTGTAATTAAGGCATATGCTATTGAACCTCAAATAAATGCGGAATTGACTGCATTAGCCTTGGAAGGGAAAAAGAAAAGTATGGACCTTGCCAAGGTAAACGCATGGTTTTTTCCTTTAATGATCTTACTGATCGGAATCAGTAATATATTTGTAATCTATATAGGTGGACAACAATATATTAACGGTGAAATTGATTCTGTTGGGGTTATCGCCGAGTTCGTCCTCTATGTGAATATGCTCACATGGCCCGTGGCGATTGTTGGATGGCTGACCTCAATAATTCAACGGGCGGAAGCTTCACAAAAAAGAATAAACGAGTTTTTAAAAATAATACCGGAAATCCAGAATGAGGTCGACGAAGATACTCCAATAGCAGGTAAAATAGAATTCAGAAATGTGAGTTTTACTTATGATGACACCAACATAACGGCATTAAAAAATATATCGTTTACGATTGAAGAAGGGCAAACTGTAGCTATTTTAGGTAAAACAGGTTCTGGAAAATCTACCATACTCGATTTGGTCGCTCGTCTATATGACGTTAGCTCTGGGGAAATATTGATAGATAATACCCCTATTAGTAAGCTAAATCTCGATACATTACGTAAAGCTATAGGCGCGGTGCCACAAGATGCGTTTTTATTTTCTGACTCTATTATAAACAACATCAAATTTGGCGACCATAATTCATCTGATGAAGAGGTGATTTCCGTTGCAAAAAATGCCGTTGTCCATGAAAATATAATGGAATTCAAAAACCAATATGATACCGTTTTAGGGGAGCGCGGAATAACCCTAAGTGGAGGCCAAAAACAACGGGTTTCCATCGCAAGGGCATTGTTGAAAAAACCGCAGATTTACTTGTTCGATGATTGTTTATCAGCTGTTGATACTGAGACCGAAGAGCTAATTTTAAATAACCTGGAACAAGCGTCAAGTGCGAAAACGACGATAATTGTAAGCCATCGGGTATCTTCGGCAAAAAATGCGGATAAAATTTTAGTTTTGGATGAGGGTGAATTATTACAAGAAGGAACGCATGAAAGATTGAATAATATAGATGGATATTATAAGGAACTTTATTTACATCAACTTTCAGAAAAAGAAAACTAGGGATATTGTTGCGAAATAAGCTTTTTTTTTACACTTTTGAATGATGTTCCCCATTTTTACTAACATGACACTAACAGAATGAACGACAAAGATTTAATGGATCAAGAAGAGATACACTCTAAGGTTTTAAGAGCTGGAAGAAGAACGTATTTCTTTGACGTAAGAAGTACTAAAGCAGGAGATTACTATTTAACAATAACCGAAAGCAAAAAGTTCACACATGATGATGGGTCGTTTCATTACAAAAAGCATAAAATCTATCTTTACAAAGAAGACTTTACAGCTTTCAAAGAAAATGTTGCGGAAATGATGGACTTCATCATTAATGAAAAAGGAACTGAAGTAATCTCAGAAAGACATCAAAAAGATTTTAAGAAAGAAGAACACCAACAAAATGGTGAAATAAAAGCTTCAGAAAATTTCACTGATGTGGATTTTGATGATATTTAACATTGATATCAAAAATATAC
>JBATIW010000308.1:0-1514 GCA_049668005.1 Maribacter sp. | reverse complement strand
TATCTGCATTGTCATCGGTATAGTCGGCATATAGTGCATCGATCTCATTCTTAATAGCAAATAAGGGTTTGTTGCCCATTACTACGGTTTCCAATACCGTGCTTTCATCATAGGCATTGTGATTTTGCTCCAAGATTGACATACGCTTACCTGGCTCCAAGTGAACATGGCCCGAAGTAGCATCTATTTGACCTGATAAAATCTTTAGAAAGGTACTTTTACCAGCACCATTAGCACCTATTACACCATAACAGTTTCCTTGGGTAAACGAAACATTTACTTCATCAAACAAAACACGTTTACCAAATTGTACTGATAGATTTGAAACTGATAACATACTCGCCCTTTTTAAATTTCGTGCAAAAATAGACAAATTAATATCTCCAGACCAATAATCCTGATACCAAAATCCTATGAATATCTTAACGTAACAGTAGAATTTTTAACTCGCAATTAACAGATTAGACTATATGGGATGCTTAATTTTGTTGGGTACATACAAGATATGTTTATATGAATAAAAAATTACTCTACCTATTTCTTTTCATATTGGCAGGTTGTAATGAAAGCAAAGAAAATTCCCCCAACGTTTTTTTTAGCGGGGAAATTGTCAACCCAACCAGCAAACATGTAGTTCTCTATAAGGGCGATGTTGTCATAGATTCCTCCGCGCTAGATAAAAACAAAATGTTTTCCTTCAAGTTGGATTCAATTGAGGATGGGCTTTATCATTTTAAGCATGCTCCGGAATATCAATATGTTTACCTCGAAAAAGGAGACTCCCTTTTAATTAGATTAAATACCGTAGATTTTGATGAATCCCTTGTTTTTTCAGGCACTGGAGAGGAAGTCAATAACTTTATGATGGAAATCTATTTGGCCAACGAGGGTGAAAAGAGTCTTATTGATAGGTTATACAGTTTGGATCCTGAAGATTTTGGCAGAAAGATAGATTCACTAGAACATCTAAAGGTCAGTTTATTAAATGATTTGACTTTGGAATCAGCATTATCTGAAAAAGCATTTCAAATTGCCGAGGCCAATATTGTATATAACTATGCAACATTTAAGGAACGATATCCATTTAGACATAAGAAACTCTCTGCGAAAAAGACAGCGCCAAAGCTATCCAAAGAGTTCTACAAGTATCGGAAAGACCTAACGTACAATAATAAGGATTTCACGTATTTAAGGCCCTATTATGAATATATGGTCAATCATTTTGGAAATTTATCCTATATGTCCTGTTCTCGAGGCTGTGATATAAAGGATAAAATGGTCAAGAACCATTTACACTTCAATAAACACAAGTTAAAGCTTATTGATAGTCTTGTTGAGGAAAAGGAGTTAAAGGACAACCTCTTTAGGAATGTGGCTGTTGATTATTTGCTGAAAGTCCATGATTCCGAAGCCAATAACAAGATTTTCATTGAGGTCTTTCATGCGCTATCGGGCAATAACAAACATATTGATGAGATTGATGATCTTTATGAGGGCATTAGGAATATACAACC
>JBATIW010000307.1:0-1570 GCA_049668005.1 Maribacter sp. | reverse complement strand
GCCTATCCAAAAATTATCCTTACTATCTTCAAAAATAGACCGCACTTTGTTGCTATTAAGGCTATGGGGATTATTCGCATCGTTCAAATACCTTGTAAATGTTTCAGATGCTCTATCCAGTTTATTGAGACCCCCCCTTTCATTATTACTGTATTCAAAACCGGTACCCACCCAGAGGGTGCCTTCCCGATCTTCATACAGAGACCTCACATTTTTATCGCTCAAACTTTTAGGGTCTTTAGGATCGTGCGTGAAATGTGTGAATTTTCCTGTCTCCTGATCCAAACGATCTAGTCCAGCAGATGTGCCAGCCCAAAGATTACCTAGGTGGTCCACGAGCAATACACTGACATACGCATCAGTTAGACTCAATGAGTCTTTAGGATCGTGTCGGTAATTCGTAAAGGTGTCCGTCAATGGATCCAAACGATCAATGCCTCCACCGCCACCAATCCATATGATTCCGTCATCATCGGCAAATAAACACTCGAGACTAAAACTTCCTAATGAATTTGGGCTATCTGGGTTGGTTTCGTCATAAGTATACCGCTTCATGGTGCTACCATCATACCGGACTACATATTGGTTGACTTGATCCATGAACCACATGAATCCGTATTTGTCCTGAACAATGTCGTTGATCTTTCCCAGTGTTAATCCACTTGCACCGGGAATTGGGGTGATTTTTACCTCTTGGGTTTGTGCGTGTGTTTCCCCTAATCGGAAGAGAAGTAAAAGAATTAGTGCAACAGAAAAAAAGTTTTTCAAATTGAAGGTGTTATTTAATGGTTAAGGTAATAAAAAAAGTGGTGCTTTTTCCCACCTCAGTCTCCACCTTCAACTCCCCTCCCTGCGCTTTTACGATATCATAAGATAAGGATAATCCCAATCCCGTTCCCTGTCCGGTTGGTTTCGTGGTAAAGAAAGGTTGGAAGATTTTGTCAAGCACCTTTTTAGGAATACCATTGCCATTATCCTTGACGGAAATCAAAACCTTATCACCTTCTTTTTTTGTGCTGACGGAAACGGTGGGTTCATATTTTGTATCCCCCGAAGCTCCCAACTTTGCCAAGGCTTCGTTGGATAAATTAGCGGAGGAGGACTTTTCATTTGTCGCACTTCGACCCTTCGACGGGCTCAGGGCAGCGCTACGCTCAGTACAGGCATAAAATGCATTGGTTATTAAATTCAAAACCACCCTGCCAATATCTTGGGGAATGATATTGATTTTACCAATTGTTTCATCAAAATCAGTTTTCATCGTAGCATTGAACGATTTGTCCTTCGCCCGCAGCCCATGATAGGCCAGCCGTAGATATTCATCGGCCAATGCATTGATGTCTGTAGGTTCTTTTATCCCACTAGTACTTTGGCTATGCTGCAACATACCTTTTACAATGGCATCGGCCCGTTTGCCATGGTGATTAATTTTCTGCTGATTGTCAATGGCATCATTTGCAATTGATTTGGCATCTTCAATATTCCCCTTGTCCAGCTCTTCTTTCATTTCAGCAAGCAATTCTTCATTGACCTCCGAGAAATTGTTCACAAAATTCAAGGGGTTTTGGAT
>JBATIW010000306.1:0-6244 GCA_049668005.1 Maribacter sp. | reverse complement strand
CAGTTATTTGATGTTGTGCAACGTCTGTGGCCAAGGTTTTGGCCCAAGTGACCATTGCCGCTCTTATCGAATTGGATAGGGCCAAATATGACAGCGGCTCCTTGACAGAAATGGAAGCTACATTAATGATTCTACCCCATTGGTTCTGGATCATTTGCTGTAATGCCAATTGGGTGGTGAATACTACGCTTTTAAAGAGTACATTGAAAGCTTCTTGATAATCGGAGATATTCAAATCCAATGCCCCGCCGGCCTTTGGGCCTTGGGTGTTGTTTACAAGGATATCAATGTTATTGGATTTGAAATATTTGGAAATAGTGCGTTGATAGGCTTCAAAATCCATGAAATCAACCAATAAGTAGTTATGTTTCTGATCTTCTGAGGTTGGTAATTCTGCAATTATGGCCTTTAGTTGTTCTTCATTTCTAGCCATAAGGGTTATGTTCGCACCACTTTCGGCCAATTGATAAGCAATGGCTTTTCCAATACCCCTGCTACTACCGCCCACTAATGCGTTTTTTCCTTTGAGTGATATATTCATAGCTGTTGCTTATTTGTATTCCTCTCGTGTTGGACTAAAAACATCCATTAATTTACAGGCCGTTAGTGCTTTTCCACTATGCGGAATATGTGGATCAATTACCACAAGGTCACCCGGAACATAAATTTTTGTTTTGCCATTCAATGTGAATTCAAATTGTCCTTCCAACACTTGCATAACTTGTTCGTTCATATGGGAATGTTCAGGAACTTCAGCTCCTTGCTCAACTTCCCAAAAAGCCACACTCATATTCTGGGTATGAATGAGTTTACCATGATAACCGGGCATAATTTCTTTTGAAGTGATATTTACTAGTTTAAGATCCATGAATTACGTTTTAGATCACTAAGGTAAAAATAATAGGTCGGTTTATAAATCGGTTTGACTTGCCAAATCCAATACCTATCTTTGCGCAATAATATAATCTTCATGCAAATACATTTTATCGCTATAGGAGGTAGTGCCATGCATAATCTGGCTTTAGCGCTTCATCACAAAGGATATTACATTTCCGGCAGTGATGATATAATTTTTGAGCCATCAAAGGGTCGTTTGGCAGAAAAGGGACTACTCCCAACGGAATTTGGTTGGTTTCCTGAAAAAATAAATAAAAACTTGGACGCTGTAATTCTGGGAATGCATGCAAAACCGGATAATCCAGAGCTATTAAGAGCGCAAGAATTAGGCGTTACAATTTATTCCTATCCTGAGTTTCTGTATGAACAGTCCAAAGATAAAACAAGGGTTGTCATAGGGGGTAGTCATGGTAAGACTACAATTACTTCCATGATTCTTCATGTTCTCAATTATCATGGCATTGAAGTTGATTATATGGTCGGAGCCCAATTGGATGGTTTTGACCGGATGGTTCATCTTACGGCGGAAAATGATTTTATAGTACTTGAGGGAGATGAATATTTATCATCGCCCATTGATAGACGCCCAAAATTTCATTTGTACAGACCAAACATAGCTTTATTGAGTGGCATAGCGTGGGACCATATAAATGTATTTCCGACCTTTGAAAATTATGTGGAACAGTTCCGGATTTTCGTTGATGGCATAGTTAAGGGTGGAAGCATTACCTACAATATAGAGGATGAAGAAGTGAAAAAGGTTGTGGAAGCCTCTGAAAATGCCATTCGAAAATTACCATATAGCACGGCTGAATATTCAGTTGAAAACGGACAGACACTTTTGGAAACACCTGAAGGTCCAATGCCCATTGAAATATTCGGAAGACATAATCTAAACAATTTGGCAGGTGCCAAATGGATTTGTCAAAACATGGGCGTCGATGAAGATGATTTCTATGAGGCCATTGGCACATTTTCAGGTGCCTCAAAACGCTTGGAAAAAATTGCGGAGAGTGATAGTGCTGTCGTCTATAAGGATTTTGCCCATTCCCCCAGTAAAGTTGAGGCTACGACCAATGCGGTTAAGGAACAATATCCAAATAGAAAGGTTATTGCCTGCTTGGAATTACATACGTATAGCAGTTTCAATGCTGAATTTTTAAAGGAATACAAAGGGGCATTGCATGCGGCAGATGAGGCCATTGTATTTTTTTTGCCAGAATCAGTAAAGATCAAGAAATTAAAAGAGGTAACCCCAAGGCAAATTTCCCAGGCTTTCGAGCGAAACGATTTAGAGATTTACACCGATGCCAATGCATTCAAGGATTTTGTATTTAGTCAGGATTATGGGAATTCCGTGCTACTCCTCATGAGTTCGGGTAATTATGGGGGCCTTGATTTGGAAGCGGTGAAAAACTTGATTGAGGGATAGTTTGGGATAGAACTGTTCTTTTGTCATAAGAAGTGTTTGTGGAATTGCTACCTGACGATACTACTTTCAAGAAACTTCACACCCCAAACTGACGTAAATGATGGTCCAAATGCTTGTATTGCATTTGACCCCATTGTTGTGGTGTAAGCGACCCAAATAGGGGATGCGGATTCCATTCTTTTCGATCTCTAAATTCATAAACTTCATGGATCAGTTTTTGCAAGGTTTCAAATTCAGTATTGAAATCTTTATCTTCTTTGGCCTTGGCAAAAGAAGATGTTGGTAGGTTTTTGCGCCATGGTTTATCATTGTAGAGCGATTTTTTAAAGAACCATCGTATTAGAGGATTACCTTTTTTATTGCTCTTTATGGCCACCTTAAGTGGTATTTGACAGTGCCATACCATTTGTGCAATTGTCATTTTACCCCATTGCCCTTTTGAACCGGCATCTAAATTATTGACTCGTGATACGATTTCATTATATACTTTTTGATCAAAGATCGATTTCATTTTGAACGGCTATTAAATTGCTTGTGAAATTTACGATAAAAATAATAGTTGTTTATCTTTAAGGTATGCAAGAAAAACCAGCCTCATTTTCTATTAAACATTGGTCAGACGATGATAAGCCAAGGGAGAAAATGGTTCGGAAAGGCAAATCCATCTTGTCAGATGCCGAATTGATAGCCATTTTAATTGGTTCTGGTACCAGAAATGAAAGTGCAGTTGAACTATCCAAACGTATCTTGGCATCTGTCGATAACAATCTTAACCAACTTGGTAAGCTTTCAATTAAACAGTTAATGCAATTCAAGGGCATCGGGGAGGCCAAAGCGGTTACTATTGCTGCTGCGTTGGAAATGGGTAGGCGAAGAAGAGGGGAAGAAGCCCAAATAATCACAAAAATATCAAGTAGTAAAGATGCTTTTGAGCTTTTGCAACCAGGTATGGGCGAATTGCCCCATGAGGAATTTTGGATTGTATACCTGAACAATTCAAACAAAGTGATACATACAGCCCAACTGAGCAAGGGTGGTATTACCGGTACATTGGTGGACGTTCGGTTGGCAATGAAGCAGGCCTTGGAATTGGGTGCTGTTGCTCTTATTTTAGCCCATAATCACCCATCGGGCGGTTTAAAACCTAGTGAGGCCGATAAACAAATAACCCAGAAACTAAAGAATGCAGCTGTTGCCTTGGATATAAAAGTTTTGGATCATTTGATCATTACCCAAAAGGATTACTTTAGTTTTGCTGACGAAAACATTTTATAATTTACGATCAAAAGAGAGCAAATGTTACTGATTTATACGCATAAAATAACACCCCGCTTCAGTTACGTTATGCGTCAAGTTTTTACCAGGATTTTGGGAATCGAAGTTTCATATACCACTAAAGTAGAGGATTTTATCAAGCATTCGGGGGCAAAAATCACGTATACGAAACAACCCTTGCAAAATGAATTTTTTGTTAGAAGTAATGATTTGCTTTTTGAGCAGGGAATTAATGATATCCATATCAATGTTGCCGATTGGGAAGGTGTCCCCTGTTTTTTTACAGCGGGAGAAAACAGTTCTATCCCATACGATATTTTTTCAGCCAGTTTTTATTTGATTTCAAGGTATGAGGAATATCTTCCTCATGTAAAGGATATACACGGTAGGTTTTCGCCAAAGGATAGTTTGGCCTTTCAAAATGATTTTTTGAGGCTTCCAGTCGTGGATATTTGGGCTAACAAATTATTGGACAGGTTATTGGAACGCTTTCCAGACCTGGAAATTAAGCGAAAATCATATAAATACACTTCGATTATTGATGTGAGTAGCTCGCATTGCTATGCCCACCGAGGTTTTACAAGAAGTTTGGCAGGTTTCTTATTGGACTTGGGAAATTTTAGAATAAGGCGACTGTTCAAGAGAATTACGGTATGGTTCAATCCTAAAAATGACCCTTACAATAATTTTGCATTTTTGATTGATATTAAAAAGAAGTACAATCTGAACTGTATGTTCTTTTTTCAGTTTGCATCATATTCAACCTATGACAAAAATGTATCACCAAACAACAATAATTTTAGGTTTTTGATAAAATCCATTGCCGATTATTGTAAGGTTTCCCTAGCTACATCCTACAGTTCCTTTAATGACGCTGAATTGCTCAAAAAAGAAAAGAAAAACTTGGAAGGGGTAATAAATAGGCAAGTTGAATACTCGAGAATCAGATATAATAGGGTAGATGTGCCGCAAACGTATAGGGATTTGGTCGATGCTGGGTTCACCGATGATTTTACGATGGGCTATACCCATGAAATTGGATTTAGGGCAGGTACCTCATTCCCTTTTTATTTATACGATATCAATATGGAAGTTCAACAGCCAATAAGGGTGCATTCATTTGCCTTTCATGATTACGCGTTACATGAAGAAACTTCTATGAATGCAATTTTGGACAAAGTTAGATTCTTGTATCAGGAAGCCAAAAAAGTAAATGGGGAAATGATTTCTGTATTCTCCAACGAACTATTAGGTTCGGAGCATAACATAGATTGGAAGGGGGCATACGAAACCATCATTGACAAGTATCATGTATAGAGGCAAGGTTTCAGATGTTTTCTTTGATTTAGATCATACCTTATGGGATTTTGAAAGGAATTCCGCACTCACCTTCGAGAAGATATTGATTGAACATAAAGTAACAGTTGATCTGCCTGATTTTCTTGAAGTATATATTCCAATAAATCTTGCATTTTGGAAGTTATATCGAGAGGAGAAAATTACCAAATCAGAACTACGTTATCAGCGATTGAAAACCGTTTTTGATGAATTGAAATACACTATTTCAGATGAAAGCATAGATAAATTGGCCATTGATTATATTAAACACCTATCATCTTATAATCATCTATTCCCTAATGCCATTGAAGTTTTGGAATATTTAAAACCAAAATACAATCTGCATATTATAACCAATGGTTTTCAAGAAATTCAGGAAAAGAAAATGGTCAATGCCAATATTAGGGTTTACTTCGACCAGATAATAAATTCTGAAATGGCAGGTGTAAAAAAACCCAATCCCCTAATATTTGAACTTGCTTTAAATAGTGCGAATACTACTTCTGATAGCTCAATAATGATTGGTGATAGCATTGAGGCAGATATCCTTGGTGCTAAAGCAGTTGGATTGCACACCCTCCATTTTAATGCCCATAATGACCCAGCGCACGAAATTTGCCATATGATTCATGATTTAAGTGAAATAAAAATCTTTTTGTAGAGTTATATTTATTATAGCATTATCTACCGCCAGTTAATGAAGGGTGGTTTAAGATTGTGACAAATGAAAAAGATTACATTCCATTTATTCACTGTACTCGCTTTCTTATTCATGTTTTCTTGTGTTGAGGAACAAGATTTCAATCAATATGAAGATTTAAGTATTACCCCTACATTTGAGGCAAGTATTCTATACACGGAGGTTCCGGAAAGGACTATTAATCTTGTGTCGGGATTGAATACTTATTCCCAAAATTTTAATTTTGACGCCTTTGCGGAAGAAATTTTTTCTGAAAGGGTTTTGGAAGGAGTCTTAACATACGAGGTAGCTAACACAACAAGTAAACCCTTAGAAATTGAAATTCAATTTTTAGATGAAGCAGGCACGGTTTTAGATACTGAGCGGTTTCAGCTAGATCCTGAACCTACAGCAACCTTGCAAAGGGAAATTGCTTACGGTCCCGCAGGACGTAGTATTGATATAATAAGAAACACTTCGAGCATAACACTAACTGCTACCAATTTAGGGGATAATTCCAGCACCTCTTCCCAATCAAATCCGATGGTTACCCTAAAAAGCAGCGGTAAATTCACGGTTACTATAAAATGATGCCCAAACGTCTTTTATTTGTGACCCTATTT
>JBATIW010000305.1:0-11681 GCA_049668005.1 Maribacter sp. | reverse complement strand
GTCCTCTTGCCTACAAGAATTGGATTAAGAAAAGAAATTATATCCAATTGCTTTTCAAATAAGCACGCCAAAAGCACGCCATCAAATAAAAAAAGCAGCTACGATTTATCGTAACTGCTTGATAATTAAGTGGTCCCACCTGGGCTCGAACAAGGGACCCCCTGATTATGAGTCAGGTGCTCTAACCAGCTGAGCTATAGGACCGGTTTTAGGACTGCAATATTACTATTTATTTTGCTATGCTGCAACATCTTTGCACGAAGAAAATTAGCTGAACGATGAGCCTGCCCCGCTTATAAGGGGACCAAAAGTCCAACCTTTCCCAAAGTGTTTCCTGATTCGAAATAAAAGCGAATTCCGATGTCTTTTGGAGTTCCCCTTCATTTTTGGGCATGGGGGATAAGAAGTAAGAGATATTGGTTAAGACTTTACGCTGATAATTTTGTAAATTGTCTTTATTAAGGGGTTGGTTTACAAGGCATTGACAGGGGCTTACAGTCCTTATAGCAACCCGAATTGAAAATAAAATATAGGAGTATGAAAACGAAGGCGGTATTTATTAAACGGATCTTGTTCTTGCTTAGCACTATGATGGTCACAACAGGAGTTTGCGTACAGGCACAGGATAATACAGAAGAAGCCGGACTTGACGAAAGGGTACAGACTTTTCTCAACAGTAAAAAATACGAGTGGCGTGACATGAATGTGCCTGCTTCCGACGGGCGCTTGCTGTATGACATCATTTTGAAAAATGGGTATACCAAAGGCCTTGAAATAGGTACCTCTACCGGGCATTCGACCATATGGATCGCTTGGGCCCTTAGCAAGACGGGGGGCAAATTGACCACAATCGAAATCGATGAAAGTCGCTACAAGGAAGCCCTTGCCAATTTTAAGGAAGCTGGCCTGTTGCCATACATTGATGCCCACTTGGCAGATGCTCACAAAATGGTAAAAGAACTACAAGGTCCGTTTGACTTTGTGTTTAGTGACGCCGACAAAAATTGGTATGTGAATTACTTTAAGGACGTAAGCTCCAAATTGGTTATAGGAGGTTGCTTTACCGCTCATAATGTAAGACCTGCCGGTCAAGGTAGTCGCGGAATGTCTGGAACAAGGGCCTATTTGGAATATGTTCAAGGGTTAACCAACTATGCCACTACCGTGGATAATACCGGTGGCGGGCTAGCAATCAGCTATAAGAAAGAATAAGTAATGCTGTTCTAACATAAAATACTAAAGCGGGCTTAGCTTAAATAGCTCCAAATACCAATTAAAAATCCTAGGGCAATTAACCCAAGAATAATTTCCAGGCTTACATTCAATACCGAAAGAATTGCATTTAATACGGGGTGCTTTTTTGAATTTGCTTCCATAATAATAGATTTTACAACAATTATTGGTATTTATAAGATACAAATTTGAGTGGTGAAAGGCAGCTTTTTTGTTGTGAAAGCATCAAAACTTGTGGTTTGAATACAATTTTAGTGCACTTTATCGATGTTTTAATGTTTTGCAATCCTGTCTACCTTCGGTCAGAGTGAGACCTTTACTTTATTCCTACTATTCTTTTTTTAAGATCAAAAAGTGATCATCCATCACATTGCCAACAAAGATAAAATCCCCATAAACCGCAGCCACTGTTGCTGCCGACATATGTCCGCCATCATCCAAAAAAACAGTTTCCGTGCTGTAGTCGCCCTTACTTTTGTAATCAATGGTGATGATTTCGGAAGGGGCAAACGGTTTGTTGCCTTTTGCATAGGCCGTAAAGGCCAATAAACTGGGATGACATCCGATCCACAGCTTTCCGTCGGGTGAAAATTCGATATTATCGACCCCTGTGCCACAAGCCACATCTTCTATAAAATCCAAAGCACCATCCTCTTTTACATCAAAAACCTTTACCAAAAAATCCCTTGGTGAAGCTACGAACAATAGGTTTTGTTTAGGGTCCAGGTTTATGCCGTTTGCATAGGCAATGCCATCCGCTACTTCGCGATACCCATGCCCATCATAATAAACCACATTGGAAGCTGCCCAACCCAAATACTCTTCCGCCAATTTTCCCAATCCTTTTGTAAAACCATGGTCATTGGTAAAATAAAATCGTTCCCCATCCAAGGCCACGATATCATTTGGGCTGATCATGGATACATCTTCCAAGGTCCGAAGATGGGTTAGACGATCATTATGCAAATCAAAAACCTCTATGGAGTGTTTATCAGCAACATGATTAATGGCGAAAACCCTATAGGTTTGTTCCGCTGTTCGGACCATTGAGATTCCATGTGGAAAAAATGGTATTTTTAGATTGGTCGTTAAGGGTATAGGGTTAAAGCTAGTATTGGTCAGGTCTATATAGTACAGCTGTCCTTGTATGCTCTTGCCATCCCTTCGACTTGCTCGATCATCTGATGAAAGCAACATAAAACCATCCGTATATGCGACTTGAATATCTTCGACACCTGGGAGTTTTACTTTTTTTACAATGCTTCCCGCAAAAGCGTTATCCACAGCTCGGAAATATCCAGTGGAATAAAAGATGTGGAACACATAGGCTATGAGGGCCAAAAACAAGATGGCGATACCTCTAATGAATTTTTTCATTGGTCTTTTTTGTCGGGTCGTATTCGAAAAACATTTTGGAAAATCTATTTAAGGTTTCAAGGGCGAAACTCAACCGGCGTGACCTTTAAGATTTTGAAATCGGTTAGATCATTACCTTGAATGTCAATAAAAACATCCTCATTCAAACCTTTCGCATTGGCCCTTTTGGCAAAATTTATTAATACCCGGATAATATGATCTTCATAGTTGCCTACCGTTGCCGAAATTTGATAAATCTCAAAGCTTTTTGGGGCAGCTTCATGTTCCAGAATATATTTCTTGGTAGGTTCATGGGTATTAATAAAATTTATGGCATCAATTAAGGTCTGTGTTTTCATGCTTCGGGGCTTAAATCATTTAACAGACCATAATATAGTTTAAAGTTCCCAAGATTCAAATTTTATTGTTCTTACAATGCAACGGTTTATTTGAACTTTGGTAAGGATATTATGTGCTGTTCATTATTTAAATCCAATGAATGACCTCCCAAAAACAACGATGAGGATATTTAAAAGCAACTATCTGGCTGTCCAGCCACCATCAATGAGCATTATTTCTCCCGTAATCAGTGAAGCGGCATCCGAGGCTAAAAACACGACAGCACCTGCCACTTCCATAGGTTTGCCAATACGACCCAAAGGGATCCTATCCACAACACTTTGTCTAAAAGCCTTATCCTTCAACCAGGGTTCGGTACCCGGTGTTTCTATAAAGGTCGGTGCGACGGCATTGACATTGATATTATATTTTGCCCATTCCGAAGCAAGGTTCTTGGTTAGATGATTGACCCCTGCTTTGGTCATACAATAAATTGACTCATTGTCCAAGGCTATAAATCCAGCCTGTGAACTCATATTGATAATGCGGCCAGATTCCTGTTTGATCATCTGTTTGCCTACGGCCTGTGCGGTGAAGAAAGTTCCCTTTAAATTCAAGTTGATGGTATGATCAAAATCGGTTTCGGTCACATTTTCGGCAGGGTTACCAGGGGCAACACCAACATTGTTCACAAGGATATCGATCTTGCCAAAAGTATTGACCGTACGGGCCACAGCGGCATTGATTTGCTGAAGATCGGAAACGTCCATTTGCAAACGAATCACCTTTCTGCCCATAGTATTAATTTCATGCTCCAGGTCAGCGGCAGAAGCCACATCCCTTAGGCCTAGAGCAATGTCTGCTCCTGCATGTGCCAAGGCAAGTGCGCATGCCTTTCCAAGACCTTTGGCCGCTCCCGTAACAATAGCCACTTTGCCATTAAGTTTGAAATTCGGGTATTCCTGTTCCGGTTTTTTCATAGTCAAATGCTTATCGTAACAAGCTCATTGTTATATTGAACCTTGTTTGAAATCATCTTATTGGGCTAATGATCTTTTGGATAATGATTAGCTTATTTTGACTTTTTCAATCTTTTTGCCGCCCTTTTTTCCTTAGCCGTTCTTTCAGGTTCCTTTTTTACATTTTTCTTTGCGTCTTTACTTTTTGCCATGATAGTATTCGATTAATGATTTATATATTTAGTATTGGTTATCCTTTAAAAGTAACCTTTTTTTGAACATATCTAGCCTGTTTTTGTTTGTTGATTTTGGCCCCAGCTTGCCCCATTCAACTTCTTTAAGAGCATATAACCGTAATAGATAGAAATATTCTATGTCTGTGTAAGGACCACTATATGGGTCAAAATACAAATGGGACAAGGTTTATCGATCATAACTTGTGCTTAATCCAAAACTGTAATCGAGGAAGTATACTCGCATTAATATTGCGGCATTAATAAACCCCCCATGCTATGAAAGCAAAAATGAATTTTATCGAAGCTGGAAGATTTCTTATTTGTCTAGGAATTGCTTGGATAGCTTGGATGTGTATGTGGTCAACAGGCGCTCTTTTTTAGGCATGACCAATTCGGAAAAAAATATAGTTGGCCGTTTCTTAATCGAAGCGGCTTTTTTATTTACGCCAAATGCGTATTACACAATTGAATAGGAAGAGGCCTCTACAGGTATACGGTGATAAAATACTTTTGTAATACTATTGAAAACAGGGCCTAATCATACAATTTGTTTAATTTTGATCCTGCTTTTTTTAGGATTTTGGCAATTAGTTTGCGTTCTTTTTTACTGAGGTTTCCATCAGAACTACCTGTTTCATTGAGAAGAACGGCTAATGCATGTTTTTTATTATTCGACATTTCTTTTAGAATGGCCTTATATTCCTTATCGGTTACATCCCTGGATTCCTTTATAAGGGAATGATCAAACCTAAGGATCTTCATCAATTGGGCCATAAAATCCACTTCAGAATTTTCTATTTGCCCATCTGCAAGTATTACCTCCTCAATTGCTTTTATAATCGCTAATTTTTCGGCCAAATTATATCCCATTTCCCCCCTTTTAATATTTTATACAAGGTAAATAAAAATACCCAAAGACATCATATTTTAAATTGCATTTCAACCAATTAATGATCTTGCGTCAAGGTCTCATATAAGCTCTAATTCATTTTATTACAAATTTCAATGGCAATCTGCTTTGGCAGTATTGTGGTTTCTTTATCTGAACAGGATGAGAATTGCACCAATGGCAGTTAGAACCAGGATCATTTTTCTGTAGAAATCTTCCTTGATAATTTTCACCAGTCGCACACCAACAAATAAACCGATAAAAATTGCGGGGATAAGCTTTAAATCAATTAGGAGGGAGTCTGGCGTAATTGTACCCCAAGACCAAATATGAAAAGGCACTTTAAAAAGATTGATAATAAAAAACAACCATGCAGCGGTGCCAATAAACTCATTTTTCGGCAGCCGCATGGCCAAGAAAAATATATTGCTGAATGCCCCGGCCAAATTACCGATCATCGTGGTGATTCCGGCCATTATTCCCATAAAACCTGCAAAGGCCCAATGTGTTGGTACGGTTTTCGATTTTTTACGGTCCCACCAATACATCATGAGTACACTGCCCAATATTATAATTGCCATTCCAATTTTAAAGGTCCTTTCGTCCAAATCCTTTCCAATAAAAACCCCTATCAGAACCCCGGCAACCATCCAAGGCAAGAATCGAAAAATATATTTCCATTGTGTATGGCGATTATAATAGATTACAGCAAAAATGTCGCCTGCTATTAAGAGGGGCACAATAAGTCCGGTAGATTCCTTGGCGCCAAAGGCAAGGGCCATGAGTGTAACAATGATTATGGCGATACCCTTAATGCCTGCTTTGGAAACACCGACAACAAAAGCAGCGGTTAAAGCCAAGATCCAAGAGAAGGTTGATATGTCAGATTGTATTGATAGAAGCACAGAAGTCGTTTAGCGAACAGTGGACAAAAGTATTCTAAAATATTATATCTTTAGCCGTCAACCAATATACCACCAATGGAACTAAGTACTTTAGATTATAGCTTTATAATTGTATTCTTCACCGTAGTTTTAGGAATCGGGATTTATGTCTCCAAAAAGTCAGGGAAGAACAGTTCAGAATTTTTCCTCTCTGGCAGGACCATGCCCTGGTGGCTTTTGGGCCTTTCGATGGTCGCGACTACATTTTCAACGGACACACCCAATCTAGTGACTGATATTGTTAGAACAGATGGTGTTTCGGGCAACTGGGTCTGGTGGTGTTTTCTGATAACAGGGATGTTGACAGTTTTTGTTTATGCCAAACTCTGGAGAAAGTCGAATGTAAGTACAGATCTGGAATTTTATGAATTAAGATATGGTGGCAAACCAGCCAGTTTTTTAAGGAAATTCAGGGCAGTTTATCTAGGGGTTATATTTAATGTGATAACTATGTCCGCAGTTACCTTGGCCGCAATTAAAATCGGTGGTATCATGTTGGGCCTTGAACCCTGGCAAACGGTCGTAAGTGCCGGCTTGATTACTGTTACCTTTAGTGCCTTAGGTGGGTTTAAAGGAGTTGTTTATACTGACTTCTTATTGTTTTTCGTTGCAATGGCTGGAGCCATAGGAGCTGCTTATTACTTGGTTAATTTACCTGAAGTTGGCGGTATTGATGCGGTAATGTCCAATGAAAATGTAAAAGACAAACTTTCTATATTGCCAGATTTTAGTAACACAAAGGCAGTGATTACACTATTGGCAATTCCGCTAGCCGTGCAATGGTGGAGTTCGTGGTATCCTGGAGGCGAACCTGGAGGTGGAGGCTATATAGCCCAACGTATGCTGGCTGCAAAAAATGAGAATCACGCTATAGGAGCTACATTTTTCTTTAATATTATGCATTATGCCCTAAGGCCTTGGCCGTGGATTTTGGTGGCTTTGGCTTCCTTGGTGGTGTATCCCGATATTGCGAGTATTTCCGAGGCTTTTCCAAATGTACCAGTGGACAAATTAGGCCATGATTTGGCCTATTCCGCGATGTTGACCAAATTACCAAGTGGCTTATTGGGCTTAGTGTTGGCATCACTGATGGCCGCTTATATGAGTACGATTTCGACCCAATTGAATTGGGGGTCCTCTTATATTGTTTTTGATTTTTACAAGCAACAAATAAATCCCAAAGCCTCGGAAAAAAGATTAGTGGCGGTAGGGAGATTGTCCACCATAATTTTAATGGTCTTAAGTGCCTGTCTTGCGTTACTAATGCAAAATGCTATGCAGATTTTTGATATGCTCCTTCTATTTGGAGCTGGTACAGGACTCATCTTTATCCTGCGATGGTTTTGGTGGCGAATCAATGCATGGACTGAAATTTCGGCCATGTTTGCCTCTGGTATTCTTTCCATACTGTTGAAGGTGACCCCATTGGGGGAATTTCTCTTTAGTCCAGAAACGGGGATATTACCGGATTGGGGGGAAATTCCTTTTGTGATGATCATAACTACGATTATTTGGGTGACTGCAACATTTATGACTCAACCTGAATCAAAAGAAGTACTTCGTTCGTTTTATAAAAAAATTCAACCTGGCGGCCCTGGTTGGGCCAAAGTGGTTGAAGAGGCTAAACAAGACAATACTGAAATTGACATGGGGGAAAAATGGAGTGTTCCTGCAGGAATAGGGGCTATGCTTTTGGGTGTTGTTCTGATATACACGATCATGTTTGCTACTGGTCATTGGATTTATGGCCACACAACTTCGGCCTTGATCCATACGGCTATTGCTTCAATTTCAGGATTCCTATTGATCAAAGCCTGGGGTAGAATGAAAGAGGATATTTTATAGGCAGCAGCAAATGAAGAATAGGATAATTTCAGTTGATATTTTTAGGGGCTTGACCATTGTATTGATGATTTTGGTCAACACCCCTGGTACTTGGTCCAATGTGTATGCTCCCTTTTTACATGCCAAATGGCACGGATACACCCCTACCGATCTTGTCTTCCCATTCTTCCTGTTCATTGTCGGAACCTCAATTGCCTTTGCGTATCAAAAAAAGAAAGGCACAACTGCCACCTATAAGAAAATTACGGTTCGGAGTTTAAAATTAATTGGACTTGGCTTATTTCTGGGGGCATTTTCCATTCGTTTTCCGTTTATAAAAGATTTTGCCGATATTCGATTTCCTGGGGTGTTGCAGCGCATAGGCGTTGTGTTCTTCTTCGCGGCGATTTTGTTCATCAATTTCAATGGGAAAACATTGATAGGTATCTGTGCTGCATTTTTGGTTGGGTATTGGTTGTTGATGGGGTATGTGCCTGTTGAGGGAATGGAATCTACTTTCGAACGCGCACCAAATAACTTGGCCAATTATATTGATGTAAAAGTGTTGGGCACTCATAATTACAAACCTGATTACGACCCTGAAGGGCTTTTGAGTACCATACCTTCAATTGCTTCTTCTTTATTAGGGATTTTTACAGGGTTGATCCTAACCTCCAAAAGAGAGAAAAAGGCAACAATCCTTGTTGGTTTAGGTGTTATAATGTTGATTGTTGGCTACTTATGGGACATTGTGTTCCCTATTAATAAGGCACTTTGGAGCAGTAGTTTCGTAATGGTAACTGCTGGTTGGGCCAATATCTTCCTAGCACTTATTTACTACCTATCAGATGTGAAAGGGCTAAAGTTTGGCAGTATTTTTAAATATGCAGGTGCAAATGCCATAACGGTTTATTTCCTCTCAAGTTTTGTATCAAAAATAATGGGCATGATCAAGGTGGACGATACCTCTTTGCACGGCTGGTTGTTCCAAAATATTTATGTACATGATTTCATGGCCATGGAACTTTCATCTTTATTGTATGGACTAACTGTAGTCAGCTTCTATATGTTGCTGGCTTATATAATGTATAGAAAGAAGATATTCATAAAGGTATAATCAATGACTACGAAAGTGGTTGCATTATTCTGGCCACATATTTCCCGATGACGTCAAATTCCAAATTCACGGTACTTCCCATCTTATAGGCATTAAAGCGGGTATTTTCATAGGTATATGGAATAATAGCTACGCTAAATGTATTCTTGCCTGAATCAACAACGGTCAAACTAACCCCATCTATGGTTATTGACCCTTTTTCTATGGTAATATTGTTTTGTGTGGCATCATATTCAAAGGTAAAAAACCAACTACCTTCTTTTTCCAATACGGCAATGCATTTGCCAGTTTGATCAACATGCCCTTGAACAATATGACCATCTAATCTGGACCCCAACACCATGGCCCTTTCCAGATTGACTTTATCCCCAATTTTCAATTCCCCCAAATTGCTCTTTTCCAAGGTTTCATCAATTGCCGTTACCGTATAAGAGTCATCATCTAATGAAACCACAGTTAAACACACGCCATTATGCGCTACACTTTGGTCAATTTTCAATTCTTGGGTTATTGATGAATTAATGCTAATGTGAAGATTTCCCCTGTCTCTTTCAAGTTGTTGTACTTCGCCTAAAGATTCGATAATTCCCGTAAACATGTGTCGTTTAAATTAAGTAGTTTTGTGCATTAAAATAGGAGTCTTTTTCAAAACAGGCTCCAAAATACAAAGGTAAATATATAATGCAGGAAAGCCGAAAAATACGAGTAGGAATATCCATAGGTGATTTAAACGGAATTGGGTGTGAAGTCATACTTAAATCTTTTGAGGATTCCCGTATGTTGGATTTTTGCACACCTGTTATTTTTGCTTCGAACAAAACGATATCGCACCAAAAAAACGAATTGGGTATAACCATAAATTACAATGGTGTACATGATGCCACTAAAGCGATTGATGGGAAGGTCAATGTAGTCAATGTTTGGAAGGAAACCCCCAAAATAGCGTTTGGGCAAGAGACCGAGGAGGGCGGTGCTTATGCCATTAAATCGCTCCGTGCAGCAGTAAAGGCATTAAAGGAAGATAAGATTGATGTTTTGGTCACAGCGCCTATAAACAAAAAAAATATTCAAGCGGAAGATTTCAAGTTTCCGGGGCACACTGATTATCTAGCACAGGAGTTGGAAGGCGAAAGTTTAATGTTTATGGTCACAGATGCCTTGAAAGTTGGTTTACTCACGGATCATGTGGCCGTTAAAGATGCGCCAACTGCAATAAACCCCATATTAATAAGGACGAAAGTTAGGATCATTGAAAAATCATTGAAGATGGATTTCGGTATACGAAAACCAAAAATCGCCCTTTTGGGTATAAATCCACATAGTGGGGATAATGGCGTTATCGGCAATGAAGACGAAGAGATCATGAAACCGGTAATCAAGGAAATGTCAGATGCGGGGCACTTGGTTTTTGGTCCCTATTCAGCAGATAGTTTTTTTGGTTCAGATACCTATAAAGAATTTGATGCGATACTTGCGGCCTATCATGACCAAGGCCTTATACCCTTCAAGACCCTTTCTTTTGGGAATGGTGTAAATTTTACAGCAGGACTTTCAAAAGTGAGAACATCCCCTGATCATGGGACAGCTTATGAAATAGCGGGAAAAGGAAAGGCTGACCATGGTTCTTTTAAGGAAGCCATTTTTAAGGCTATTGAAATTTTTAAGAATAGACAAGAGTATATGCACTTGACCGAGAATCAACTTCAACAACAGAAAGTTAGACGTTAATCATTGATCTATCACCAGTATTCCGTGGTAAGAAGAGCGTAAAAGCAACTTCCTTTTTGATAGATTGAATATTTATTTTCCATTTATTGGCTTTTATCAAAAAAAAAGTATCTTTGCACCCGCCTTCCTAACAGCAGGTAGGTCTTTATATGGATTAGCGTAATTTAACAAGTGTTGAAATGATGAAGCAAAAGGAGTTTGATATTCCTTTCTCTGGATTAAAGCAAGGCAAACACAAGTTTGATTATAAGATTGAAAACAAGTTCTTTGAATCTTTTGGATATGATGAGTTTAATGATGCAGGAATAAACTTGCATGTTGTTCTGAATAAAATGAGCACCATGTTAGAGTTGGAAATGCAAGCAG
Source organism: Maribacter sp. (assembly GCA_049668005.1). GTDB lineage: Bacteria > Bacteroidota > Bacteroidia > Flavobacteriales > Flavobacteriaceae > Maribacter_A. The sequence goes on along the minus strand of JBATIW010000305.1, from coordinate 690 downwards.
AAGGCTCTGTAAATGTTGATTGCGATACAACTGCTGAACCGTATGACCAAAAAATCAATGGTAATTTGGAGTTGGTTGTGAATTTTGGTGATGAATACGATGATGAGAATGATGAAATACTAATTATTCCACATAGTGAACACCAGTTGAATATTGCCCAATACGTTTATGAAATGCTGGTTTTAGCGGTTCCTCAAAAAAGGGTTCATCCAGGTGTTGTAGATGGCACTTTGGAATCTGTGGCACTTAAAAAGTTAGAAGAGCTAAGTCCAAAAGAAGAAAAAGATAATAAAGAAGATAGCGATCCCCGTTGGGATGAATTAAAAAAGTTAAAAACGGATAAATAATTAATAATGGCACATCCTAAAAGAAAAATTTCCAAAACGAGGAGAGATAAAAGAAGAACGCATTATAAAGCAGTTGCTCCGACAATTGCCAAGGATCCCACAACTGGTGAGATGCATTTGTTCCATAGAGCCCATTGGCACGAAGGTAAGTTATATTACAAAGGTCAAGTTCTTATTGATAAGACCGAGGAAGCCGAGGCTTAATCCCGGTTTTGAATACAAAATAGATTCCCTGCTAATTTAGCAGGGTTTTTTTATGCCCAAATTCAACGAAGAAATTCGGATTTGAATTTAAATAATAATATTTAGGCAATTCTTACAAATAATCCCATTTTATCAAAAA
>JBATIW010000304.1:0-3721 GCA_049668005.1 Maribacter sp. | reverse complement strand
ATACTACTGATTCTAAATACGAGGCAGTGGATCCGGAAATCTGGAAAACGCAGTACCTCGCCAATCCCGTGGATAAAATTCATGATATAGATGATTGCATAGGTGGGATGTCAAATTGATTGAGAAGTATTACTAAAAGTCAATAACTCAAAAAAATCTATGGAATATTTTAAGACTATCGGTTGTTCACTGCTGTTTTTAGCTTTGGTATTTTGTGCAAGTGTATTGCATGCTCAGGATGAAAATAATGAGGGTAACCAAAGTAATGAAGCTATTGCGAAAGAACTGGCTAACCCCAACACTACCTTAGGGACAATGGCTTTCCAGCTTGATTATTTGTCTTATCAAGGCGATCTGCCCGATGCCAGCAGTCAAAATGGCTTTACGCTTAATTTTCAACCTAGTCTGCCAATACCCATAGGAAAAGGGGTTAATCTTTTTATTAGACCCAATATTCCAATTTATTTATCGCAACCCGTATTTGGAGCCAATGGATTTGAAAATGTTGGTTTTAATTTAGGAAATATAAGTGCCGATGTTGCTGTGGGAAAAACATGGCCCTCTAAAACCATCACCATTCTGGGTGCTTTTGGAAGTTTCCGAACGGCGACAAATGATGCCTTAAGATCTAACTACACACTATTGGGTCCAGAAATTATGGTGGCACAGTTGTTTAAGTGGGGAGCAATTGGGGCTATGGTAAATCACGCTTGGAGCGTTAATAGCCTTGATGCAGATGTTGACAGTTTTACGGTGCTTGCAGATGATATGTGGGCTGCATCGGCAACAGGGCAGTCGGCAAGTATCACCGCCGGTCAATATTTTTATGTGGTAAATTTAAAAAATGCTTGGCAAATTACCGGGCAACCCACATGGTCTTATAATCATAATGCAGAAGAAGGAAACAAGCTTACATTTCCAATTGGTACGGGAGTAAATAAAGTAACCAGATTTGGAAAGCTACCTGTAAAGTTAAGTCTGCAATATTGGTACTATGTTGCATCACCGGATACTTTTGGACCACAACACCAAATACGCCTTCAAATTGCCCCAGTGGTGCCATTGCCATGGTAGAATTATTTAGAATAGAATCGTAAATTAAAATAAAAAACAATGAAAAAAATATTTTTTATAGCGGTAATTTGTTTGTCGTTTTTATGTATTTCAGCGCAAGAAAATCCACTAACAAAATATTTGGAAGTTCCCGGTGCAAAAACCACGCTACCAGTTAGTGATGCAAAAAAAACATTTCCACTCGAGTTTGCACAAGATGCGCAAGCTAAATTTGGAAATTTTCATTACCAATTAGGTGGGGATCATGCTTTGTATTACCAAATGCACTTAAGTGAAGTATTGCATACTGCTTCATCAAAACCAAATGAAACTTATGTCCCATTAGAGAAAGCAATTAACAGCAAACTAGGAGATGAAGTAAAATTTACCCCCAAAGAAGGAGAAATGTCTTTGAATGCGTATTCGGTGCATCCTAATCACCGAATACAAGGAATTATGATGATTCACAAAGGTAAAATTGTGTATGAGACGTATCCTGGAATGAACCCAACAGATGTACACGCATGGATGTCGCCAGGCAAAGCAACGGTTGGTTTAGTCATTGCGCAATTGGAAGCGGAAGGCAAAATTGATATGGAAAAGGAAGTTGTACACTACTTGCCAGAATTTAAAGGATCAAATTGGGATGGTATTAAAATGATTGATGCCGCCAATATGGCTACTGCGCTTCAATTGGAAGAAACAATGGAAGCCATTATTGACCCAGAGTCTATTATTGTGAAATTTTTCAGTGCTGAATTTGGTTCTCCCAACCCGGCTACCGGTCAAGTTGATGACTGGCTGGCAATTTTAAAGGAAGCAGAACCTATCGAAGGAGAAAATCCAGGCGAGCGTTTTCGTTACTCATCTGCGGTAACTCAAATTTTCGTTGTGATTGCCGAACGCATTGAGAATAAAACCTGGGCCAGACTCTTTCAGGATCGTGTTTGGGGTAAAATGACAGCACGTTTGGATATGCAACACCACCTTACCCCTGATGGCACCTCCGTGGCGCATGGGCTTTTATCCACTACCCTTGAGGACTTCGCCCGTTTCGGAATGCTCTTCACACCAAGTTGGGATAAAGCGGCAGTAGAACCTGTGGTTAGCCCAGAAGTACTAAAAAGATTGCAAACAGCAGGGAGTCGCGATGCCTTTGTTGCCGGAGCAAAATACCAAGGAGAGATTGAAGATTTTGGGGAAGAACCCTGGATGAACTCCTACCAGTTTGATGCTGTATTTAAGGATGGTGCCTTATGGAAACATGGAAATTTAGGCCAAGGTATATATATTGATCCAGCCCGTGACTTTGTGGGCGTTTACTTTTCAACCAATGGATATATTCCACCTTACGGTGAAGACAAAATGCCCGGCTACTTAAGACGTGCGGCCAAATATTTAGCTGGAGAATAAAATTTATAGAAAATATTTTTAATATTAAAATCACAATAAAATGACTAAAGAAGAAAGAATTAACGATATGCTCAACTTGGAGTCGCGCATGTCAAAATGGAAGCAACCACAGCCGCTCGATTTTGTAAATAAAGCCACCCAGAACTACAACTTTCCTAACTGGCAAACGGGTAATGATGAGTCGGTATACTACAACTTAAATATTGCATCGTTTTTTAAAACGCGAATAGTGATGCCTCCCGCTGAAACCAGTATTTTAGAACGGAATCTAAACCCTGATTTGTTGAATTTGACTTTTAATAACGTTGATGGGAGCGCCAACCCAACGCTTGAGGAGTACCTAAAAGGACCAAAGCAAGTGCAGGCCATGATGATGGCGCACAAAGGTAAAGTGGTTTTCGAAACCTATCCAGGCATGAATCCTTCTGATTTGCACGTTTGGATGTCGGCTTCCAAAACAACCGCCAGTTTAATGATCACCTTTCTCTGGGAAGAAGGAAAACTTGATTTTGATAAAATGGTATCTGCTTATGTACCCGATTTAAAAGGGAGTGCATGGGATCATATCACTGTAAAGAATGCGATGAACATGGCGGCGGGTCTCGACATGGAAGAAACATTTGAAAACTTAGTGAATCCAAAAACTGTGATTTCGCACTTTTTCAGTGCGATATTTGATGCAAAAGGGGATTGGCAACAATTACTTAAAGAAGCTAAACCGCTAGACGGAGAAAAGCCCGGTGACCGTTTTAGATATTCATCCGCCATAACTATGGCACTTGTGCTGATTGCGCAAAACATTACGCAAAAACCATGGGAAGCTTTATGGAAAGAGCGCGTTTGGTCAAAAGTGGGTGCGCGTAACCCATTTGTTCTAGGTTTAGCGCCAGATGGAACACCCATTCCAGCAGGGATGATTAACACCACACCAGAAGACATGTTGCGTTACGCTTTGCTTTATACCCCAAGCTGGAATAAAGTGGCGAAGGAAAAAGTAATTTCAGATAAAGTAATAAAACGTACCCAAACCCTTGGTGATCCTGAGGCCTATCATAAATCTACCGAAGAAGCTTACGGCACACGTTGGTTTGGTGAGGTACCTTATATGAATACCGCTCAATGGGATCATTCATTCGAGGATGGTGCCATGTTCAAACACGGTAATATGGGGCAAGGTATTTATGTAGATCCTGCTCGTGATTTCTGTGGGTGTTATTTCGGATTGGCCACAAATGATGAATCGATATCTGGTACA
>JBATIW010000303.1:0-5170 GCA_049668005.1 Maribacter sp. | reverse complement strand
GTATCAACACAGATGATTTTTTAGTTCCCTTGTTTGTTGTTGAAGGCAAAAACGTAAAAGAGGAAATCGCCTCTATGCCAAATTACTACCGACAGAGTTTGGACAATTTGGAGAAAGAGGTGAAAGAACTCTGGAAAATGGGTCTGTGTTCCGTGCTTCTGTTCGTAAAAGTTCCTGACAACCTCAAGGATAATAAAGGTACAGAAGCCTTGAATGCAGCTGGGTTGATGCAGCGCGCTATTAAGACCATAAAAAATGCCTGTCCCCAAATGTTGGTCATGACCGATGTGGCCCTGGATCCCTATTCATCATATGGCCACGATGGTATTGTTGGTGACGGACAAATATTGAATGATGAAACCACCGAAGTGTTGGCAGAGATGAGCGTTTCCCATGCCCAGGCCGGTGCCGATTTTGTGGCACCAAGTGATATGATGGATGGCCGTATTCTTACGATTCGTGAAGCATTGGAGGAGGAAGGTTTTATCAATACCGGTATTATGAGCTATAGTGCCAAATATGCAAGCGCTTTTTATGGCCCATTCCGTGATGCATTGGATTCTGCTCCTGTCGACATTAAAAATGTACCTAAGGACAAAAAGACCTATCAGATGGATTTTGCCAATAGGTTTGAGGCGATTCGTGAAACCCAAATGGATATTGATGAAGGTGCCGATATTGTAATGGTAAAACCGGGCATTGCTTATTTAGACATTGTTCGTGAAATACGCAATGAAGTTGATGTGCCAATCGCGGTCTATCAAGTTTCAGGGGAATATGCCATGCTTAAGGCAGCTGCCGAAAAAGGATGGCTAGACCATGATGCTGTAATGATGGAGCAACTCTTGGCCATAAAAAGGGCTGGGGCAAATATCATTGCCAGTTATTTTGCGAAAGATGTAGTTAAATTACTTGGTTAAGGCTTTCGAATACTGGTTATTCCTAAGTGGCCTAAAATCTACATGAAGAAGCTTACCCTATAAATTTTTAATGAGATATTTACTTTTTATACTTATTGGTTTATTTAATGTGAATGCCTATTCCCAGGAGGATAATGTCGTTTCCTTAGAAATAAATGCCGACCAGGGTTTGGTCTATGGCACACTTTCCAATATGGGTATGGATTCCACTTTTATCTACACAAAAGTAGATTCCATTATTACAAACGGCATACGTAATAATGCCTTCCCAGGGGCGCAGGTGCTGGTAGCCAAGAACAGCACGGTTGTATTCCATGAAAAATACGGCTTCCATACCTACGATAGCATTCAAGCTGTTGCAAAAAATGATATATATGATTTGGCCTCAGTAACAAAAATCATCGGACCTCTTCCTGCTTTAATGAAATTGATTGATGAAGGCAAGTTGAATTTAGACCTACCATTTAGTACCTATTGGACAGTTTGGAAAGACATTGAGGACAAAAAGGATATTACCCTAAGGGAAATATTGGCACATCAAGCGGGATTATCACCATACATTGTATTTTTAAATGAAGTGATTAAGAAAAATGGCAAATTGAAAAGACGATTTATACGCACAAAACCCAATTCAAGATTCAATAATCAAGCATACGACCATCTTTTTGTAAAGACCAGCTTTAATCGTAAAATGTATCGCATGATCAATAAATCAAGTGTTAGCGATGAGAAAAAATATAAGTATTCTGGACTCACATTTTTAATATTCCCGGAACTCATTGAACAGTTGACCGGAATATCATATGAGGCCTATCTAACAAAAAACTTTTATTCCCCCTTGGGGGCAAATACTTTAGGGTTCCGACCCAAAACCAAAAACTTCCAGAATAAAATTGTCCCAACAGAGGTAGACACCTTGTTTAGACACGAGTTAACACAAGGTTGGGTTCATGATGAAAACGCATCGCTTTTAGGAGGAGTATCAGGTAATGCCGGACTGTTTGGCACTGCGACTGATTTGGCCAAGCTTATGCAGATGTATCAAAATTTTGGTTTATTCGATGGAAAACGCTTTATCTCTGAATCGACGGTAAAGGAATTCATTCGTCTGCAATATCCAGAAAATGAAAATCGAAGAGGTTTGGGTTTTGATAAACCCCTGTTGAACAATGCTGAGCTAGGGTTAACTGATGCCTACCCTGCACCTGAGACGAGTCCAATGAGCTTTGGACATAGCGGTTTTACAGGCACTTTCGTTTGGGCAGACCCAGAAAACCAATTGGTATTTATTTTTCTTTCCAACCGGGTATATCCAACGCGGGAGAACAGAAATTTGTATGAAATGAACATTAGGGGAGCGCTACAGCAAGTGTTTTATCAGGCTGCGTTGCCGAATTAACCCTTATTAATCATTATTTTAGCACCAATAAACCAAGTATATGGGATTACTCTTATTTTACGCCTTTATATCCGTATTTTTTTCCTTTCTATGCTCCATTTTAGAAGCCGTTTTGTTGAGCATTAATCCGACTTTTATCAATCTTAAGTTAAAAGAGGGTAAAGCTTATGCCGAAACTCTGGAAACGCTTAAAAAAGACGTAGACAAGCCCTTAATTGCCATTCTCACCTTAAACACCATTGCACATACTGTTGGTGCAATTCTTGTAGGTGTTCAGGCCAAGGTCGCTTATTCTGAAATATATGGGAGCACACAACGATCTATACTGGGAATAGAGTTTACAGAAGACTTAATGGTAGGGGTAGTATCTACATTAATGACTATTCTAATCTTGGTAGCTTCCGAAATCATCCCAAAGACCATCGGGGCAACCTATTGGAGGAAATTAGCGAATTTTACGGCCAAATCGCTTAAAATAATGGTCGTTATCCTAAAATGGACGGGGCTTTTATGGGTTTTACAACTATTCACTAAACTCGTTGGTGGTAAAGGGCATCATGGTAGTGTTCTTAGTAGGGAAGATTTTACGGCAATGGCCGATATAGCCCATGAAGAAGGGGTATTTCAGGAATCGGAGTCCATCGTAATCAAAAATTTACTCAAATTCGATGAAATCTTGGCCAAAGATGTAATGACGCCAAGAACGGTCATGAAATTATCCCCTGAGAATAAATCCATTAAAGAGTTTTATAATGAAAATCCTAAATTGCGATTTTCCAGAATTCCTATTTATAAAGACAAAGTGGATAATATTACCGGCTTCGTTTTAAAAGACAACGTTTTGGAGGAAATGATAAATGAAAATGGTGACTCCCCCTTATCTACCATTAAAAGGGACATCCTTGTTGTTGATCGTAGCAAACCCATTCCTGACCTGTTTGAGACCTTTATTTCGCAAAGACAGCATATTGCATTAGTTGTTGATGAATATGGCTCTGTAAGTGGCCTGGTTACCATGGAAGACGTAATAGAAACCTTATTAGGCCTCGAAATAGTGGATGAGAGCGACAATGTTGAAGATCTACAACATCTTGCACGTGAAAATTGGAAAACCCGTGCCAAACGCTTGGGCCTTATTGATGAAGACGCCAAAATAGACTAATGGAAACGACTTTCATAAATACCCCATTGGGCATTGCGAAATTGGAAGGTGACGAAAGCGGTTTGGCTTCGATTACTGTTTTAAATGATGATATCTCCGCGAGTACTGTAATTCCTGAAATACTCGAGGATGCCGTTTATCAACTTGAAGAATATTTTAAAGGCACCCGGGATTCATTTAGTTTAACCCTAAATCCCGATGGGACTGATTTTCAGAAAAGAGTTTGGGACGCACTTCAGGATATCCCTTACGGAAAAACAGTTTCCTATTTGGACTTATCCAAATCCTTGGGCGATGTAAAGGCCATTAGGGCAGTCGCAGCAGCGAACGGAAAAAATCCATTATGGATTGTTATTCCTTGTCATAGGGTTATCGGCAGTGATGGGTCTTTGACCGGTTATGCAGGTGGTCTTCATCGTAAAAAATGGTTGTTAAACCATGAGAGCCCTTCGAAACAACAATCCCTATTTTAGATTTTACAAACCGCGCAGTCTGTTTTTCTCTTTCTTTTAGTTAGAAATTCGAAATACCTGCATTTCATCGAACATCTTTGGTCTTAAATTGGGTTTTTCGCCTTTGGCTGGCCTTAAAACGCTTCACTTCACAAACTACTTGGTCGGTTTGAAGTGTTTTGCCATTTTTTCTTTTTTTCACGAATTTCCCAGTTAAAAATCCCCTGATTCAACCTTAAAACCATATGCCATTTTGTTCGTATATTTAATTTATGTTATACAAACTCCAATTGGAAAATATCCTGTTTCTAGATATTGAGACCGTCCCTGAGGTGGAACATTACGAGGATCTAGCGGAACCGAAAAAAGAGTTATGGGAACATAAATCACAGTACCAGCGTAAGGATGAAGTTTCTGCTGAGGAGTTTTATGAACAGGCCGGTATTTGGGCGGAATTCGGGAAAATAATTTGCATTTCAGTAGGATACTTCAACACTAAAGGAGATATAAGGGAGTTTCGGGTAACCAGCTTCTCTGGCGAGGAATCTAAATTGTTACGGGATTTTAAAACCCTTTTGAATACCCATTTCAAAAATCCAAAAAATCTACTTTGCGCACATAATGGTAAGGAATTTGATTTTCCTTATATAGCACGACGAATGATTATTCACGGCATTAATTTACCTTATAAATTAGACCTCTTTGGCAAAAAACCTTGGGAAGTACCCCACCTAGACACGATGGAATTATGGAAGTTTGGTGATTACAAACATTATACTTCGCTCAAATTAATGGCTAACATACTAGGAATACCCTCACCCAAGGAAGATATTGATGGTAGTATGGTTCGCAATGTTTATTATGTGGAGCAGGATTTGGAACGTATTGTAACGTATTGCGAGCTTGATGTGGTGACCACAGCACAGGTTTTCTTAAGGCTACGAAATGAGGAATTATTGGAAGAATCCGAAATAAAAAAAGTTTAACATCACCCAAATCATCCTTAAATGGAATTTTTTAGAACAGTTGATATACACACTACAGAACAACTAATTCAAGAAGTAATTATCTTGGAGAAATTGGAGAAAATGACTAAGGAGCTTGTTCTACTGAATCAAATTGATGATAAATCAGCAGCAATCGGAGGTATCTGGGGCGAGTTTACCTTAGAACGAAGTACCATAAATGGTGGCTTGCGCTTTGCATTAAAAGAATGCCCGAATGCCCTGGTGTGGAC
>JBATIW010000302.1:0-3309 GCA_049668005.1 Maribacter sp. | reverse complement strand
GGACAGGAACAGGTACTGGAAAATCTCAAGATTTTTGTGGAAGCAGCGAATCAAAGAGATGAGGCATTGGATCACACCTTATTTCATGGCCCTCCAGGATTGGGAAAGACCACCTTGGCACATATTCTTGCCAATGAATTAGGGGTAGGAATCAAAATTACATCTGGACCGGTTCTTGATAAACCAGGCGATTTAGCAGGTCTTCTTACCAATCTTCAGGAAAGGGATGTGCTTTTTATAGATGAGATCCATAGATTAAGCCCTATTGTTGAGGAATATCTGTATTCGGCCATGGAAGACTATAAGATCGATATTATGATCGAGACAGGGCCAAATGCCAGGTCAGTACAGATTAATTTAAACCCATTCACTTTAATAGGAGCAACTACACGTTCCGGATTGTTGACCTCACCGATGCGGGCACGTTTCGGTATTCAAAGCAGATTACAATATTATTCCACAGAATTATTATCGACCATTGTAGAGCGCAGCGCAGAAATTCTTAAAGTACCGATTACCCAGGATGCGGCTATTGAAATTGCAGGTAGAAGTAGGGGCACGCCAAGAATTTGCAATGCATTATTGAGAAGGGTCCGTGATTTTGCCCAAATCAAAGGCAACGGAAATATTGATATGGAAATATCAAGATATAGCCTTAAGGCACTGAATGTAGATGCCCATGGTTTGGATGAAATGGATAATAAAATCTTGACCACCATTATTGATAAATTCAAAGGCGGACCAGTAGGAATCAGCACATTGGCGACTGCCGTTTCTGAAAGTGCGGAGACGATAGAAGAAGTTTATGAGCCTTTTTTAATACAGCAAGGCTTTATTATGCGTACTCCAAGAGGACGGGAAGTCACCGAATTGGCTTATAAGCATTTGGGGAGAATAAAAGGGGGTCCGCAACCAGGCCTGTTCTAATTTGTCAGGCTGAGCACAGTCGAAGCCTCAAAAAAGTGATTTATTCCAAAATGTCAGGCTGAGCGCAGTCGAAGCCTCAAAAAAACAGGGAGATGTATTCAAACTTCGTCTATATATTAAAATGCTCTGATGATTCTTACTACACCGGCATCACCAATAATATTGCAGTAAGATTTGACCAACATCAGCTAGGTTACAAAAAAGATTGCTACACTTTCACAAGAAGACCTCTAGCCATGGAATGGTATCAAGAATTCAATGATGTGCTGCAAGCCATTTATTTTGAAAAGAAAATCAAAAAATGGACAAGAGCAAAAAAACAGGCACTTATTATAGGAAACTGTGATATGCTTCAAATTTTATCGGAATGTAGGATGCCATGCATCATAAATATTACGATGGCAACCATTAAGGGCTTCGACTGCGCTCAGCCTGACATGGGATGACTTAAATTTTATTCAAAAATCATAACTCGTTTACTATGGGATTATTTTCAGAAAAAAAAGAACCGCAACAAATAAATGTCAAAGGAAGAAAATTGAAGTGTACCATTTGTGGGCACGATACTTTTCTACCGAGGAAAGCCCAATTAAATACCAAGGCCGCTTCCTTAATGAATATTGACTGGGCCAATAAAAGTGCCCATTGTTATGTTTGCACCAACTGCAGCCATATCGAGTGGTTTTTAGAGGAGCAATGAAAAACTTACCCGCAATTTCCCGATATCAGGTCTTTAAGAATCGAAAACGAATTCTAAAGAACCCATTGCCTTTCCACCATGAGAATTTTAAAAAATTTGGTAATATTTTTCGAGTAAAAATAGGTTTGCGTAAGTCTATTGTCTTTACCAGAGACCCTAAGTTAATTAAGCACATACTTCAAGGACGTCAAAGAAAATACCAGAAGTCCCCATTACAAACGGTAGACCTGGCCAAGTATATAGGGCCTGGGTTATTGACTTCCAACGGGGAGCATTGGCGCATCCATAGGAGAATGGTACAGCCCGCATTTCATAAAAAGAAACTTTTGGGTTTGTTGGGAATTATGCGGAATGCCATCCGCAACGAATTAAAAAGAATCAAGCCTAATGTAACAAAAGATGTATTTCCACTAATGGGGGATTTAGCATTTCAAGTAGTAGCACAATCCCTTTTTAGTAGAAGCGATATCCAAGAAGACATGGCGAAACTTCAGGAGATTACCCAAACCAACCAAAAAATGCTTATCAGGGAGATGCGCCAACCTTATCTAAAATGGTGGTTTAATCTTAGCGGATTAATGAAGAAGCATCTGGAACTATCAGAAGTAGGCCGCAACGTATTGAATAAGATCATCGAGGAACGCATTCAATCAGGAGCGGAAAAAGACGATTTGTTGGATATGTTGCTCAAGGCAAGGTATGAAGATGGCACCCCTATGCCACGCCGACAATTAATAGACGAGTTATTGATTTTGTTTACAGCGGGGCATGAAACTACGGCAAATGCCTTGAGCTTTACCTTGTTCTTGTTGGCAAAAAACCAAATGGCCCAGCAAAAGGTTTTTGAGGAAGTGACACGATTGGATTTCGAAAGCGATGATATTATGGAGCATATTTCACAGCTTATTTATACCAAACAATGCATTGAGGAGAGCATGCGCCTGTATCCGCCTGTTTATATAATTGATCGGATTTCAATTGAAGATGACACTATTGAAGGTCTTGAAATACCCAAAAATACGTTGTTATTAATGTCTATTTACGAACTTCATAGGTATCCTGGCTTTTGGGAATCCCCGTCAGCATATAAGCCAGAGCGGTTTAATGAGGAAAACAAGAAAGAACTTCAGGAATATTATTATCCTTTTGGTGCAGGTCCCCGAATGTGCGTGGGCAATAATTTCGCCATGTATGAGATGGTTTTGACCGTGGCCGAGGTTATAAAAAAGTACAATGTGCAGACCAAATTGAACGAAGTTGAAATCAATCCTTTGATTTCACTGAAACCCAAGGAAGTGCCATTGCTATTTGTGGAACGTTGATTCGCTGAAAATTCAAGTGAAATTTGACCTGTATATAGGGTTATTAGTATTCCCGAATAGATTTAAACCTATTTGTTCTTTAGTTATCCAACTGATCCAATAAAAGCCATCTTCTTGAAACTGACCATTGTCATTGTCTTTGTGGTTTGTTGATTATAACTTTCAAGGTTATTCAGTCAAAAGGTGATGAAAATTTTCGATGAACTTAAACGCAGAAATGTCATTAAGGCAACTATAGCCTATATCGTTGTGGCTTGGATTCTAGTGCAAGTTCTTACCAGCGTCCTGCCAAATTTAGGTACTCCTCCCTGGGTATTAAAGACCTTGATGTTCTTAATGGCCATTGGCCTACCTATTTGG
>JBATIW010000301.1:0-1705 GCA_049668005.1 Maribacter sp. | reverse complement strand
GTTGGCGCACAAATTCTACATGACTTGAATATTTCCAAAATACGCCTATTGACCAATACCATGCAAGCCAAACGTGTTGGTATCGTTGGTTACGGCCTGGAAATCGTGGAATATGTAACTTACTAGTAGTACTTTAGATTTGTTTTTGTAGCACAGCAACCATTTGCTTCGCTCGTTCCCGAACTTCAGATTCAGACCAGCTCAATTTTATCAGACAAGAAATAGTACGACTTATCCAGGCGTCAGATTTTGAAAAATCAGCTTTGCTATAATCAGGTATGCTATCCTTTACTTCCTGGGGAAGATTCCCCAAGGATTTCAGCCCCGTCAAATGTTCCCATTTGCGGTAATAATGCCAATTATTATCGAACCAATAAAAACAGCCATCAATTCCTGCCTCCGAAAGTGCTTCTTGTGATGCCTTTGCCTTTTTTTCATTAGGCAGAAAGAAACTTAAAAAAGAATAATTTTCAATCCCCCCAACAGGGACTTTTCTGAATTCAATACCATCAATAGACTCCAAAGCATTTCTTAAAATGGAATAATTGCGTTCTTGAATAGCCAAAAAATCATCCAATCTTCTAAATTGCGCAAGACCCACGGCGGCGTTAAGCTCGGATATACGATAATTATATCCTAGAAACGGATGGCGCTCTGCTCCCCTATCCTTACCTAAATGATCGTGCCCATGATCGGAATAATGATCTGCGTTTTTATAGTAATTCCCATTATTTGTTATTAAAGCACCACCCTCACCACAGGTAATGGTCTTTACATAATCAAAAGAGAAACAACCCATATCGCCATAACTGCCCAGGGGTTTACCTTCGTAACTTCCTCCGATCGCTTGACAGGCATCTTCCAACAAAAGCAAACCATGCTTATCACATATAGTCTTTAAGGCCCGTAGATTGGCCATAGAACCGCACATATGTACGGGCATCACAACTCTGGTATTCTTGGTAATAGCTTGTGCTACTGCCATGGGATCTAATGTCAAAGTATCATCGACATCAACCAGAATTGGTACGGCACCTATTGCCAATATTGATTCAAAACTAGCCACAAATGTAAAAGTCGGTAAGATTACTTCATCACCAGCCCCAATACCGGCACTGGCCAAAGCAATCGTTAAAGCGGCTGTACCACTGCTCACCAATTGTGCATGTTTGGTTTGCATTCGAACGCTAATAGCTGTTTCTAATTCCTTTGCTTTCCAATGTCCATTGCGAATGCCATCAAAACCATAGCGCATAAGTACACCAGAGTCCAATACATCCTGTACTTCTTTTCTTTCTTGTTCCCCAAAAAGTTCAAATCCAGGCATTGCAATATCAATTTATAGTTCTATTCAAAAATTTCGATGACGCTATCATCAATACTTTTTCTTACTTTTTCCATTCTGGAGAACATGTCATCTTTGGCCCTATATCCAACGGGAAGCACCAAAACTGATGTTAGACCTCTCTCATTTAAACCCAAGAGCTTATCATATTCCTCAGGGATGAACCCTTCCATAGGACATGAATCAATTTCCTGTAAGGCACAAAATGACAATAGATTACCTAATGCCAAATATGCCTGATTCGTAGCCCAGGCCTTAACTTCTTTTGCCTCCTTTTTTGAAAAATCCGCTATTAGCGAATCCTTAAATGGTTTTAGAACGGCCTCACTAGTTCCCCTAATACTTTTTACGCGTTTAAAA
>JBATIW010000300.1:0-4208 GCA_049668005.1 Maribacter sp. | reverse complement strand
TCTTACCCAAAAGTTCTGGACCGCCTTCTTTGATCAGCCTAACAGGATTGCCACATGTATGAGCATCTATGCAAACAAACGTATTACTCGCCATTCTTTATTCTTTCGATGTAATCGTTCACTCTATTTTCCATAATTGAAAGTGTTACCGTACCTTCTTCTAAGATAACTTCATGAAATTCACGAATATCAAATTTTTCTCCTAAAGCTTCCTCTGTTTTTTCGCGAAGTTGTCTGATTTTAATTTCTCCGATCTTGTATGACAAGGCCTGTCCTGGCCAAGAAATGTATCTATCTGTTTCTGTAGTAACCTCATGAATTGACAAGGCTGTATTCTCAGACATATAATCAATCATTTGCTGTCTTGTCCAACCTTTTGCATGAACTCCAGTGTCAACTACAAGTCTACATGCGCGCCACATTTCATAAGTTAATTGTCCAAATTTTTCATATGGTGTCGTATAAATTTTCATTTCATCAGCTAAATATTCTGAATACAAACCCCAACCTTCTCCATAAGCAGACAGATATAATCTTCTTCTAAAACTTGGAATGGTTTCCGGTAATTCATTATTCAATGAAATTTGCAAATGATGACCAGGAACAGCCTCATGTGCAGTTAAAGCTGGAATTGTGTATAAGGTTCTGCTCGGTAAATTGTATGTGTTTACCCAATAAAACCCTGCTGTTGTTTCGTTACGAGAACCTGAATATCTTCCTCCAGTATAATTTGGAGCAAGATCTGCAGGAACTGCAACAACTCCATACGGTTTTCTAGGTAATGTTTTGAAAAATTTTGGTAATTCAGCATCAATTCTTTTGGCAATATCACGTGCAAACACCAACAACTCATTGGCTGTTTTTGGATAAAATTGCTCATTTGTACGAAGAAATTTCAAGAAGTCGGCAAAGCTTCCCTTAAATCCTAAATCCTGAATGATTTTTTGCATTTCTGCTTTAATTCTAGCCACTTCATTCAATCCAATTTGGTGAATATCATCAGCTGTGTATTGATTGCTTTTTGTAAAATAGTTTATCCTATTTTGATAAAACTCTTTTCCATTTGGAATTGTTGAAATTCCTAGACCTTTTCTTGTATTTGGAAAATACTCGTCTTCAAAAAAGTTCTTGATCTTTTTATATTGATCAATTGCATTTTTTTGAACACTTGTTTTAGCTACTTCAACTACAGAATCTTTAAACGCTTGTGGAAGGGATTCTGGCAAATTTAGGAATGGTTTGTAGAATTCACTTTCAGTGACATCCGAAACAATGTGTTTATTATACGTATTGCCATAATTATTAAACACTGCTCTAGGTTGTGCCATACCTTCTTTTATTGCAGCTCTTAGTAAATTCATATTGTAATTTACGCTCTGTGGCAAGTCATTGAGTCGTTTTAAATAATCATTTACCTGTTTCTTGTCTTTAAGTGACCTATTTCCCATTCTAGCTAAATTCAAATGAAAAGCGTTTTCGTTGGTAATAGTGTTAAAATACATTTTGAATGAATTTATATCGACATCATTCTGCAAAACGAATAGCAATAATTCTCTTGAAATTTTTTCGGTATCAGATAAATTTTCAATAGAAATCGTTTCTAATTCTTCTTTTATTTCATTGGCAAAATCAGCTTCAGCTTGATGATACTTAATAGTGTTTTCTACAGATGCATTCCTCTCGAACCCATACGCTCTTTCTGCTTCATATTTCGCAATAATTGCGTTTAATTTATCTGAGTCTGATTCCGGTTTAAAAGATAAAATTACCAAGAAGGTAAGGAGGTAAAAAAGCTTGAATCTTTTCATAAAAAACTATTTAACCATTATGTTTTTTGATTGGTAACCTCACCATTCACAGTTCTAAGTAAATTCAATGGGTTTTCATTTCTTAATTCAACAGGAAGCAAATTATTAGGCCAATCTTGATAACTTATGGGTCTTACCCATCTTTTAATTGAATGAATTCCCACCGCAGTGAAACGACTGTCCGTGGAAGAAGGATATGGTCCGCCATGGTGCATTGAAGCACAAACCTCAACACCTGTATGAACCCCATTATAGATTAATCTGCCAACTCTATTTTGCATCGCACTAACCACTCCCGGATATTTGCTTAATTCACTTTCCTCGGCAATTATTGTTCCTGTAAGTTGCCCTTCGAGTTTAACTATTATTTGCTCTAACTGGCCAATATCCTCACATTGTACTACAATGGAATAAGGTCCGAAAACCTCCTGATGCAAAGTTGGATTTTCCAAAAAGGTCTTTCCATCTACCGTTGTAACAGTTTGTCTGGCATAATTTGTCTGAACTTCTGTCGTGTAATCGGCAACTACCTGCAACCCATCTTGGTTGACCGCTTTTTGCTTGTTGCTTTCATAAGCTCCAATTATATTTGGATGCAACATGCACGAAGGTTCTATTTTGACTATGGCCTCTGATAGATTCTTAATAAAATGCGTTAGCGCAGCTCCTTTTATCCCTAGTAATAACCCTGGATTGGTACAGAACTGACCTGAACCTAAAGTTATTGATCCGGCATAGGTATTTGCCAAAGTGCCGCCTCTTTTCTGAACCGCTTCTGGCATAACAACAACTGGATTCACACTTCCCATTTCGGCGAAAACGGGAATAGGTTCTTCACGTTGCGAAGCTAAATCGAACAATGCCCTACCTCCTCTTATGCTTCCTGTAAAACCAACCGCTTTTACATCTGGATGCTTTACCAAGGCAACTCCTACCTCAATGCCACTGCTATTCAAATTGGAAAAAACACCACTAGGCATACCCGTTTTATTGGCAGCTTTAACTATGGCTGAAGCAATCAATTCACCCGTGCCTGCATGCATTGGGTGCGATTTTACTATAACAGGACAACCGGCTGCTAAAGCAGCTGCGGTATCCCCTCCTGCGGTAGAATATGCCAACGGAAAATTACTAGCCCCAAATACTACTACAGGACCTAAGGGAATTAACATTTTACGCAAATCTGGTTTAGGAATAGGTGCCCTATTGGGTATGGCCTTATCTATACTTGCTTCAACCCAAGAACCTTCTTTCACCAAGTCCGCAAATGATCGTAATTGACCAATGGTCCTTCCACGTTCCCCCATTGCCCTGCCTTCGGGTAATCCTGTTTCTGCACAATATGTTTTGATTAACAAATTGTCCAAAGCAAGGATTTCATCGGCAATGGCATTTAAAAACTCGGCCTTTCTTGTTCCCGAGATTCGACTGAATTCGTTATAGGCAATTTTAGCAAGCGCTACTGCTTGATCAATCTCTTTAGGTGTTGCCTCCACAAAACTGAATTCGTTTTCCTTGTTTTCTTGCGGGTTAAAAGTGGTATAGGTTTTATTTCCCTTTGCGGATAGGTTATTACCAATATAATTTTTACCTGTAATCATTTTATGTGCTTTCTAGATTTTTGAAAATTATCTGAATACCAATGTATTGAATAATTAGTTCAATCTTGGCCGAAACCAATTAATAAATCAATGCTATTACAATGTTTGGGCCAGTGCCTTGTAATCTGGCAGCTGAGGTCTGGTACGCAATCCTTCTTCAATAATTTTTAGCACCCTAGCTCTTTCTACCCCATGTAAGGGTAATCTGGGAGCTCTGACTATTTCAGTACCAATACCGGTGCTAACTTCGGCCAATTTAATGTTCTGTACCAACTGCGGACTTATATCCAATTCCAACAATGGCAGGAACCATCTGTAGATTTCGATAGCCTCGGTTACCCTTCCTGCTTTAACCAATTCATGAATTGCAACCGTTTCAGCTGGAAAAGCGCAGACAAGACCTGCAACCCAACCATCAGCACCCATTAATATGCTTTCGAGTGCCAAAGTATCTACCCCACAAAGTACTTTCAATCTATTTCCAAATCTATTTCTGATTCTCGTAATATTGGAAATATCACGGGTTGATTCTTTAACTGCTTCTATATTATCGCATTCTTCCAACAATTCTTCAAACATATCCATGGTCACCTCGATCTTATAATCAACCGGGTTATTATAAATCATAATTGGGAGGTCCGTGCTCTTGGCTATATTTTTAAAATAAACAACCGTTTCGTGATCAGTGGCCTTGTAACGCATAGGAGGCAACATCATTAAACCACTCGCACCATACTCCTTGGCCTTTTGGACAGCTAGTATGGCCTCTTTTGTGCTTTGCTCCGCAATATTAATGATT
>JBATIW010000299.1:0-1834 GCA_049668005.1 Maribacter sp. | reverse complement strand
GGATAGTCCTGTGCGCTAAGTAGTACAGTGAATATAAAAGCAAGGATCAATGTATATGTAATCTTCATATAAAGTTGATTTTTATTTTGCGATTACTAAACTAATTGATTTTTAGTGGTTTTAAAAGTATTTGCTGTCATATGGGCGCCTATTTCAGTGGTTTTGGAAGAAGCATGTCCAAATACCAAAAGCCAAAAGACAAACCTGCCTGCACTTCGACAGTACTTCGACAAGCTCAGCAACCAGCTCAGTGACCACGGCAGGCAAGTTCCAAAAGATAATTTCCAATCAAGTTTAAAGCAAATTCCCGGCATTCACTATTCCAATATTAATGAAGATGCCCACATGATCCAGGGTGTTGCCAGCAGAAAGATCGTCGTATTCATAACCGTGACGATCGCGCCCTGTTTATAGATATCCCCCGTGGGTAAAAAGCCACTTCCAGCGAATAAAACATTGGAACTGGAAGCCTGGGGGGTAACGACCGCAAAATAATTCGTGGCGAAAGAGAGCATAAAAGCCATTAGTGCAGCGGGTACCTCGGCATTTACAGCCACTTGTAAAAAAACGGCATATAAAGCCAGCAAATGCGCTGTCTGACTCACAAAAAGATAGTGGATCGCCACATATAATACCGTCAAGAAAATATATACCGTAACCCAGTTGTAATCACTGATGTAGTAGGCTATTTGAGCCCCTAGGGTTTTCATAAAACCCAAATCATTCAGTGCGGTACTCATCATGTATAAAATAGCAAACCATACATAGGTTTCGAGGGCATCCCCGGCACCTTGCCGAATATCCTCAAGGGTGTACACATTGGCCAATATCAGTATCGATAATCCGAGAAAGGCAACAATCGCCAAGTTTATATTCAAAAGCGGGGAAAAAGCCCAAAGGAGGATCATGCCAAAAAATGTAATGCCCATAATCCATTCCGCATTACTCATGGGTCCCATTTCATGAAGCGCTTTTCGAGCCATTTCGGGAGCTTCCGGCGTGTGTTTTATTTCTGGGGGAAAGAGTTTATACAATACATAGGGTATTAGGATCAGGGCAATAATACAGGGTACCGAAGCCACAAAGACCCAGTTCCCAAAATTCATGTTTACGCCAAATTGAGCCGCAATGCCAGCGCCCACTGGGTTAGCGGCCATCCCGGTAAACCATAGTGCCGAACTTATGGTATGTCCGGATATGGCGGTCATCATCAAATAACTGCCCGTTTTCTTTCTGCTTTCCGGGGTAGGGAGGGATCCGGTATCCAACGCCAAGGCATGTGCAATGGGATACAAAATACCCGATCTAGCGGTATTGCTCGGGATGGCAGGGCCTAAGAGGGTATCGGTAGCAACAATACAATAGCCTAAATTTAAGGTGGACTTCCCAAATCGGCGAATAAGTAAAAAGGCGATTCGTCTTCCCAAGCCTGACTTAATGACCCCTTTTGCGACTAAAAAAGCGGCTAGAATGAGGAGTATAAAACTCTCTGAGAATCCTGAAAAAGCTTCTTCAGGCGTTAGCACCCGCAATAGGACGACGGCTACCAAAGCGAGAATAGATGCCGTAAAAATGGAGAGGGCTTCAATTAAAACCCCTAGGATGGCGGTGATGAAAATGGCAAACAAATACCAAGCATCCGGTGACAAGTCCCATGGAATGGGGAGGTGCCAAATTACCATCCCAAATACCAGGGTGATACTTCTTTTTATAAAACGTACTTTCTTTTGCTTATGTGATGGTGCTACTTCAGTTGCGCTCATTTGGTTTGATTAGATTCCCATTCTAGATACCCTACTAGTCATAGTTGATACGATCGCGGATGGTACCATCC
>JBATIW010000298.1:0-13696 GCA_049668005.1 Maribacter sp. | reverse complement strand
AAACAATATAATCCTCATTGAAGCCATTGATTTTATCAAAAAGTTCTTTTGTGATAAAAAGCGACTGGTCACCACCTCTACAAATTTTGTGGTTGTATTTGGTAAACCCAGCAAAAAATCGAAGTAACCAATTATCACTATCAAACTTCATTTGAAAGCATCCGGCTTCTTGATTTTTGGTAATTGCATCGATTATATGTCGGTCAAAATCTTTGGGCGGAAAAGTATCGGCATGTAAAAAATAGAGAATTTGACCTTTGACTTTGTTTGAGCCAAAGTTCATTTGTTTAGCTCTACCCTTTTCGGAGATAAAGACAGTCGCCCCCTTCTTTTGTGCAATTGAAACGGTATCGTCAGTACTGCCGCCATCAATGACCAGTATTTCAGCTATATTCCGCGAAGTATTGATTTTGTTGATATATGATATGAGTTGACCAATATGGTCTTCCTCATTTAATACTGGAATTATAATACTAATTGTCGTTTTATCTTTTTTCATTCAAACGCCAGTCGTAGGTTATATAATTGATTTCGGGATCAGCCAAAATTTCAATATCGGAATAGTTGTTTATATAATCAACCAAATCGTTCTTTCCAGTAAAATCCGCTTTATACCACTTGAATATTTTTGATAACCCGACCGAATTTGAAGTTATTTTGTTCTTGGATCGATCATTTATAAAACTGGAAGTAGCCTTCTCTAACTGCTCCTCTATTTTAGAAGCCGTATAGGCTTCGTTCGATAATTTTGGACAAGAAAACGAGGCACAGTTTATGGCAAAATGAATTCGAGGTTCATTCATTTTTCGCAGCACATCATGTTCTATCCCACCGAGAGAATATTTATCATCCCCAATCATCACCCTATCTTTGCCCCATGGCCTAAAGATGTCCTTGATACTTTCTAAAGGGTAATTTTCCAAGATTAATTGTACAGTACCTGCGTTGTAAAGATTTATATAATATGCCAAACGTTCCTCTTTTTGAGCAGTGTTCGATATAGGATTTTTAGCTAGATGATCAAGGTACGTATTCAGTTTGTCAGCATCATTCATAAAATTCCTGTAATCGACATTTCCAATATTATCCACATATTTATTCAACAAAATATCCCAAGAGGCATGGTCAAGCGTTTCAACACTGTTTTCATAGTTTACTTGAGATGGATTTTGACCAAAACAACTAATCAACAAGAAAAAAGGAAGCGCAACTATACCCATATATTTTAACTTGATCATTATTCTGTTTTAAAATGAATGATGTTTCCTTAGTTCCTTGATCGTATCAATCCTTACAAAACTAATCAACAACAGCCTCCGCCATTATAATGCCAAGTACTTTCACTTATGTGAATTTGGTCACTTGACTTGGCTAATACTGCTGCAGTTTTGTCGCATACTGCTAAGGGTTGGTTTTGCATCAGCACATGGCCTGCTTTGTCATCAAAATATTCCTCATCACCATAATAGATAGCTGTTTTTCCGGTAAAAACACAAGGTCCATCTTCTGGCATGGGGTCTTTGATGGCGGCAATTTCAATGGATTCTATAAAGATCAATTCATCTGTAGGATAATGATTTGGTGACAAAACCCTGTACGATTTTCTAGCCCTAATTTCGATGGTACCAAAACCAGCATCGGTCAACGCTTTTACGTACTCTCTGATAGGAATACTGCCACTCAAACAAAGGGCACGAAGCCTATCGTCATTTCGCATCGTATCGTTCATGTGCTGTTCGCAAGTAGGATCGCTCATTACCAAACGTCCGTATGGTTTTAATACGCGGTACATTTCAGAAATGGCTTTTTTTAAATCCTCAGCTTTGAAGATGTTAAACAAACAATTTTGTGCAGCAACATCAATACTTTCATCTTCAATGGGTAAGTTTAGGGCATCACCTTTAACAAGGTTCACAAATTCACTATTGAACCAATCGTTTTCTATTTCGGCAATCTTAAAATTTTGAGAGGAAGCTTCCAGCATTTCATCCACCACATCCACCCCGGTAACTCCTCCATTTTGTCGTGAAAAGTAGGCGAATTGTAAAAGTTCCATTCCCCCACCAATACCTACATAAAGTACTTTGGGATTATTTACCAAATCCTGTGCCGAAACCGTACTACCACAGCCGTAGTTCATCTCTTGCATGATCTTTGGAATGGATAATCCAGGAAACTGCCAAATGGGATTCGTGGTGCAACATAGGCCTACATCGGGGGTTAAAGCGGCTTCTTTGTATAAATTGTTTGTTGCTTCTAAGTAACTCATAGTTCTTTTATTAGTTCTTTGAATAATTTGATCATTTTAGGTTCTGTCTCTCCTGCTATCTTTATAATCTCTTGAATATCGACAGGTTCAAGATTATCTGGGTCACATTCATCAGTGAGTACGGATACTGCTACAATGGGTAGTCGTAAATGATTGGCAACAATTACTTCGGGTACCGTACTCATGCCCACGGCATCTGCACCAATGATCTTCAACATTCGGTATTCGGCCTTTGTCTCTAATTGCGGGCCAATTACAGCGGCATAAACTCCTTTTCGAAGACTGATGTTTTCGCGCTCGGCAATGGCCGATATTTTATTGCGCATGGAAACATCGTAGGGCTCACTCATATCAACAAAACGGTCGCCAAACTCAGCTACATTGCCAAAGGTCAAAGGGGAGCCACCTTGTAAGTTAATATGATCCTCAATCAACATAATATCCCCTTTTTTAAAGTCTAGGTTAATGGCTCCTGCTGCATTCGACACGAATAACTTCTGAATCCCAAGTTTGTGCATGATTCGAATAGGATAGGTAACATCGGTATAATCATAACCTTCATACAAATGAAAACGACCTTCCATGACCACGGTCTTTTTACCCGCTATGGTGCCATAAATCAATTTGCCTGAATGGAATTCGACCGTGGCCAAGGGAAAAAATGGAATTTGATTGTAATGCGCTGTTATAGGTTCTTCAATGGCATGGACCAATTGACCTAATCCAGTTCCTAAAATAATACCGATCTCTGGGTTATTAAATCCTATATTTATCAGATAATCGGTAGATTCCTGTAATTGTTGCTCAGTTATTATCATATATTCTTCAAATAAGGTTGAAAGGCCTCGATATGTTTTACATCCTCATAAAGATCAATATCATTTTTGCTTTTCAATAGATATACTTTCTCATTTTTTAAGTCATTCATTGTACTTTGAAAAACAGTATCGGACCCCCAGTTTTTGTTTTTAAAAACGGATTCATTAAACATCTTCATTCCCAAAAGATAATATCCACCATCCTCGGCAGGACCTATTACAAAATCATTTTGTTGAAGGGCATTAAAAGCTACTTCCAAGTCTGTCATATCCAAATCATACATGTCGCTTCCAATAATGATGATATTTTCAAACCCATTTTCAAATCCTTTTCTAAAGGCATATGCCATGCGTTCGCCCAAATCTGAACCTGATTGTAAATGCTTCTCAAAAATACGACTATCCCAAATATCGTCTTCCCAAATTTCGTTTGAATAATAAACTTGTTTCCGGATCGGAAGTTCATTCGTAATGGCAAATGTGTGGTGCAATAGAAACTTGTAAATATCCAATGCAACATTGTCGCCGACCGTAGCGGCTAATCGTGTTTTGCATTGCCCTAAAACGGGATTTCTAGTAAAAATGAGCAATAGATTTTTTGAATTGGCCAAAGAGTAGTGAATGGTTTTTTTATCTTTATTATTGGATTGGGGTACAATGATACTCATAATGCTTGCTAACTTAATCGTAAACCTTCTCGCCCTTGGTCAGCAATTTGCCCCAAAACTTATCATAGCCATGCACTTTTTCCGTTTCATTACCGATAGTATCAAAAACAGGATTGCCCATATTCTTCCATTTGAAAATGCCGCCATATAGGTTTTTAATATTAGTATAGCCTAGTTCCCGTAGTTTTTCACCAATATCTTCTGACCGGACTCCGATTGAGCAATAAACAACGATAGGAGTATTTACATTGGGTATTGAATCCCTGACAATTTGCGGATTGAAAGTATCGTAACCTACCCAAACAGCATTATTCAGATGACTAACTTTGAACTCATCATTTTCCCTAGTATCTAGAAAGACAACACTATCTTTTTCAATTGCTTCTGAAATCTGTATATAGGGTATAGATTCGTTATTGAAGATTCTAATAATTCTATCCATTTTCTTTTGTGCGACCGCGGAAATGGTCAAAAAAAGAATGAAACAATAAGGCAATGCAGCTCTCATGAGTAAGAAATAATAAAGGCAAAGATACTATTTAAAGGTGTTTTGTTAACTTAACAGAGTCAATAAAAAAAATGTATAATGAAATTAAAATTGAATTTGGTTGCGGTTATTTCAGTTATAATCGTTTTGGGATCTTGCAAAAACAAAGAGCAAAAACAATCCACAGCATCTGACATTGCTATGACGGATTATTACAATGAACCTTACCGACCCCAATTTCATTTTTCCCCTGAGGAAAAATGGATGAACGACCCCAACGGCTTGGTGTATCATCAAGGGATTTATCATCTTTTTTATCAATATTATCCTGAGGATATTGTTTGGGGGCCCATGCACTGGGGCCATGCAGTTAGTAAAGATTTGATACATTGGGAGCATAAACCTATTGCCTTATTCCCGGACAAACACGGATATATTTTTTCTGGGAGCGCGATTGTCGATAAAAACAATACTTCAGGTTTTGGCACCAAGGAAAATCCACCATTAGTTGCCATTTACACCTATCACCTAATGGAAGGGGAAAAGGCCGGAAAATTAGATTTCCAAACCCAGGGAATCGCTTTTAGTTTGGATAATGGCAATACATGGACGAAATATGATGGGAATCCTGTAATCGGCAATGAGGGGATTAAGGATTTTAGGGATCCGAAAGTAGCTTGGCATAAGGAAACACAGAAATGGATCATGACTTTGGTAGCTGGTGACCATGCAAAATTTTACAGTTCCAATGACTTGAAAGAATGGGTTTTGATGAGTGAATTTGGCAAGAATTCAGGGGCTCATGGTGGAGTTTGGGAATGTCCGGATCTATTCAAATTAAAGGTTGAAGGTGCCGATGAGGAAAAATGGGTGTTGTTGATCAGTATTAATCCCGGAGCACCAAATGGAGGTAGTGGCACCCAATATTTTATTGGTGATTTTGATGGTCAAACGTTCACATCGGACCAAAAAGAAAATCGCTGGGTAGATTGGGGAACAGATAATTATGCTGGGGTTACCTATAATAATACGCCCAATGGAGATCGAATTTTTATCGGTTGGATGAGCAATTGGCTATATGCAAGTAAGACACCAACCGCAAAATGGCGTAGCGCTATGACGCTACCGAGAAAATTAACGATGAAAAAAATTGGGAGTGACTATCGTTTGTTCAATTATCCTGTGGAAGGTGTGAATGCAAATATCCCTGAAAAACCTAATAAAACATTGGTCATTGCCCCAGAAACCAATCAGTTGATTACTTCAGAGAATTTAAACCAGTCAGAAATTAGGTTTACGACCTCCTCAAAAGATTTTCAATTAAAGTTCAGTAATGGCAACAGCAATGAATTGTTATTGACAATGGTGGGAGAGGATAAAACATTTTTTCTTGACAGGTCCAATTCAGGTATAATCGACTTCCAAGAAGATTTTGGAAAGGGAATTCAACAAATGCCAGTTCCCGATTTACCTGATGGGGAGTATGAAGTACGCATATTCATCGATTGGTCTTCTGTAGAGGTTTTTATTAATAATGGGCAGTACGTGATGACTTCACAAATTTTTCCAAATAGCAATTATACCGATTTGACAATAGGGAACTTAGGTGATAGTGAACTTTCGATGCAAGCTTTCTCGATGAATGAAATTCAAAGAATTTGGAACTAGGGCAATGGAATGTAATTGTATGAAACAAAAAATCCTCGTCGTACGACAAGGATTTTTTCGTGGTGCCTCCAGGAATCGAACCAGGGACACATGGATTTTCAGTCCATTGCTCTACCAACTGAGCTAAGGCACCATGCCTTTTAGGCGGGTGCAAATATAATTTCAAATTTAGGATATACAAACAAAAACCAAAAAAAAGGTGATTGTTTTTTCTCATTTACGGATCTTTGTAACATGAATCTAATTATAGATGTTGGCAATACGTTTGTAAAGCTTGCAGTTTTCAATAATGGAGCCCTTTTATTTGATGAAACCGCAGCGGTCGAAAATCTTTTGGAAAGGGCAAAGGGGATTTTTAATAAATTCCCTCAAATTGATTGGGCCATTGTTTCATCTGTTGTGCTTTTGGACAAAAGTTCTATGAATGCGCTAACTGGTTTATGCAATGTGCACATGCTGAGCCATCAATCCAAAACACCTTTTAAAAACTTATATGGTTCGCCTAAAACATTGGGTGTTGACCGTATTGCCCTAGCCGCTGCAGGCAATTGGCACAATCCTAATGAAAACACATTGGTCATTGATGCCGGTACATGTTTGACTTATGATATGATTACAAGTGAGGGGCACTATTTGGGTGGGGCAATTTCCCCAGGTTTAAAGATGCGGTATAACGCTTTAAATGAGCAAACCTCAAAACTCCCTTTATTAGCGGTTGAATACCCTATTGATTTGATTGGGAATAGTACGGAAGCTAGCATTCACAGTGGTGTTGTCAATGGTATTTGTTCCGAAATAGATGGGATAATTGAACAATATTCATCTAGATTTGAAGATTTAACAGTTATTTTAACAGGAGGCGATGCCCATTTTTTGTCTAAACGATTAAAAAATACCATATTTGCCCATTCCAAATTTCTGCTAATAGGATTAAATTATTTGCTGGACTACAACAAGCGTTAAATGATCAAGAAAATTGTTATTGCAATAGTATGCTTTGCCGCAACTGGCCTGTATGCTCAAAATGGTTCTGTTTCACCTTACTCTTATTTTGGAATCGGCGAATTACAATCCAAAGGAACAATGGAAAATCAAATGATGGGTGGAATTGGCATGTTTGCCGATAGTATTCATATAAATTTGAAAAATCCTGCCGCTTTGAGTAAATTGGGGGTTGAATTCGGTGAGGATTTTGGCATTACCACCTATACTTTCGGGTTATCCCATAATAGGTTAAGTTTAGAGAATAATACCGAAAGTCAGCCTAATTCTGTTACCAATCTTGAATATCTTTCTGTAGCAATGGCTCTTAAGAAAGGTTTTGGTATTGGTTTCGGTTTAATGCCTTATTCATCGGTGGGTTACAATTTGGTTTCTGAGAGTTTAAATAATAATGATGTCTTGGTGACTAATATATTTGAAGGAGACGGCAGCTTAAATAAAGTATATTTTTCTGTAGGTTATGAGTTTGTGGAGAACTTGAGTCTAGGAGTAACTGCCAACTTTAATTTTGGCACTTTGAATTATGATAGGATTCAAAGCATAGAAAATGTACAACTAGGTACTTTTGACCAAAGAACCTCAAAAATAAATGGAATGGATTTCAACTATGCTCTAAACTACAATCCAACTATTAATGATAAGTATAATATATTTGCATCGGTAAGGGTAAATACACAAGCTAATCTTGCTTCCGAGAATGAGCAGGAAATAGGTTCGCTTTCAACTACCACAGGGCAGAATATAGAGGTGATCAATGTTGATTTGGATGCTGTGAATCTTAGAAACACCGAGCTTAAAATACCAACTACTACTACCATTGGTGTAGGATTTGGTGAACATAGAAAATGGTTCTTGGGTGCCGAGTATAGTTTTCAAGGATTAAGTTCTTTTACCAATGATTTTATCGATGTGGATAACTTGGAGTATGAAGATGCGAGTTCTTTTGCCTTTGGCGGATTTTATATTCCTGACCATTCCGCATTTTCAGGGTATTATAAACAGATAACCTATAGGGCAGGTTTACGTATGGATAAAACAGGCATGACCATAAATAATACGGAGATTAACGACTTTGGCATAACTTTTGGAATTGGGTTACCAATGCGCGGAAGTTTTTCAAATCTAAATCTTGGTTTTGAGATTGGTGAGCGAGGCACTACAGATGCAGATTTAATAAAAGAGCGTTACTTTAAAGTCAATTTAGGACTCTCCTTGAATGATATTTGGTTCCGTAAGCGAAGAATTAATTAAGAAAAAATTAGTACATTAACCCCTTTAAACATAATAATATGAAAACTAAACTTTACTTCACAGCTATAATGCTCTTAGGGTTCATAGGAGTAGGCAACGCACAGGCGCAAAATCAAGAGTGCATGACTAATCTTTCTATCTACGTGGAGCATGCAAAAGTCAAGAACTATGATGCAGCGTATACCCCTTGGAAAATGGTATATGACAATTGTCCCGATGTTAACTGGGCAAATTTCGCATATGGTGAGAGAATCTTAAAAGACAAAATAAAGAAATCTTCCGGTGCGGATAAAGATGCTAACATTCAGGATTTATTAACGTTATATGATAATAGCAGGAAATATTTTCCTAAAAAGGCATCATTGTCTTCTGTTTTAATCGATCAGGTACTGTTGAAGTATGACAACAAGATGATTGCAAATGAGGAGATCTATAGTACTTTTAATAGAGGTTTTAAGGAAGATCGTGCAAATTTTAAAAATCCAAAGGCTTTATATCTGTACTTCTCTAGTTTAGTTGATCTGCACAAAGCTGGTAGTAAAGATTTACAAGAAGTTTTTGATGCATATGATGATGTAACTGAAAAGATTGAGGAGGAGAATATTAAGTTGACGGATAGGATTGCACAATTGCTTCCTAAAGAAGAGGCAGGCACACTGACTTCCAAAGAGAAAAAACAATTGAAAGCGTCAACAACAAATTCCGAATCTTTTGGTAAGATAACTGGCAGTATAGATACCAAGCTGGGTGATTTGGCAGATTGTGGCAACTTGGTACCTTTATATGAAAAAAGTTTTGAAGCCAAGAAAGGTGATATTAATTGGGTAAAAAGAGCTGTTGGTAGAATGTTCGATAAAGAATGTACGGACGACCCAATGTTCCGAAAATTGTTCGAGGCCCAGATGGCCCTCGACCCATCAGCCGATGCTTTTGTTTATGGAGGAAATCTTAAGCAAAAAGCCGGCGACACCAAAGGAGCTGTGGCAGATTTTAACAAGGCCTTGGAATTGGAAGCCGATTCCAGAAAAAGATCAAATATTGCTTATAAGGTTGCCACTATTTTTAGAAGAGGAGGTAAGTCAACAGCAAGAAGTTATGCTCAAAAGGCTATTGATGCAAACCCAGCAAACGGAAGAGCTTATTTGTTGATAGCCAATTTATACGCAACAAGTGCCAATCAGTGTGGTGATACCCCATTTGAGAAACGAGCTATTTACTGGAGAGCAGCTGAAATGGCTAGAAAAGCAGGAAGGGTTGATCCTTCATTAAGTGGAAGGGCTAACCAATCTGCGGCTAGTTATTCGGCGAAAGCGCCTTCAAAAACAGATATATTTAACTCAGGAATGGCTGGTAAAACCGTTGCATTTAAATGCTGGGTTGGTGGAAGCGTAAAGGTTCCCAATTTATAGAATGAAACAACCTTTTAGATATAATCTAAAAAGCATTGCTCTAGTATTTATCGGGGCAATGCTTTTTTTTTCTTGTGCCGATAATTACAAAAGGGTAGGCGATGAGGCATTGCCATTGGTTTTTCCGCAAGGTGTTGCGCAAAATTTCACATTAACCTATACTGAGAGTGCAAAGTCTTTGAAAAATGAGGATATTGATACTACTCGGGTAATTTCAGTATTATCGGGTCCGATTACAGAAAATTTTGACAATCTTGAATTTCCATATCGTACTTTTCCTGAAGGGCTCGTAGTTGATATTTATGACGAGGAAAAGAACAAGAGTGTAATCAAAGCGGATTACGGTATTAGGTATACGGCGACGAATTTAATAGATTTAAGAGGAAATGTCATTATAGAAACCCATGATGGCAAAATGTTGGAAGCTCCCCAGTTATTCTATGATCAAACCAATGAATGGGTATTTACCCAAAATAAATTTAAATACACCAACCCCGAAGAAGGTACCATAATGGATGGTGAGGGAATGGATTTTAATAAGGATTTCAGTTTTTTAAATGCACATAAAACCTATGGTCTAATGACCATCAAAGAAGCTATTAATGATTAAGATTTTAAGATATACCGAGTATCTTTACTTGGCAGTTGCTTTTTTCTCGCTCTACAGAATCTATACAGATTGGAATATAGATCGTCAAAGCACTTATTTGTTTATGTTTTTTGCTGTAGTTTCAATTGGGATGTTCGCCTTTCGAAGAAACTATAGGAAAAAGTTCGAGCAAAGAAAAAAGGATAACGAACAATAAAAGTGGATACATCCATCATCATTATAATACTTTCCTTGGTGTTTTCAGCCTTCTTTTCGGGCATGGAGATAGCTTTCATATCGGCTAATAAAATCCATATTGAGATTGAAAAAAAGCAAGATGATTTTTTGGCCAAAGTACTATCGCGTATAACCAAAAGACCTTCAAAATTTATTGCAACAATGCTAATTGGAAACAATATAGCGTTGGTGATCTATGGCCTTTTTATGGGCGAATTGCTTATGAATTGGTTTATGGGGATGCTTCCTGCCACTAATAGTTTCGTGGATTGGATGTTGACCGATTTTAGTTTGCTGACCCAAACTATAATCTCAACCTTGATTATTTTGATTACAGCAGAATTCCTACCGAAGGTTTTGTTTCAAATCTATGCCAATAGCTTATTAAAAGTACTTGCTGTTCCCGCCTATTTATTTTATGTGTTGTTTTCGATTATTTCAGAGTTCATAATAAAGGTATCTGATTTTATCCTAAAAACATTTTTTAAGACCGATGGTGACGAAACCCAGCTGGCATTTAGTAAAGTAGAATTGGGCGATTATATTTTAGAACAAATGGAAACCGTTGAAGAGGAAGATGAGGTCGATTCTGAAATACAGATTTTTCAAAATGCCCTTGAATTTTCAGCCGTTAAGGCTCGTGAGGTTATGGTGCCAAGAACCGAGATAACGGCAGTTGAATTGCACGAAAACCCAAAGACGCTAACCAAGTTGTTTTCAAAAACAGGATATTCCAAAATACTGATTTATAAAGATACGATTGATAATATTATCGGTTATGTGCATTCCTATGAATTATTTAAAAAACCAAAAACCATAAAAAGTATACTAAGGCCTGTTGAGTTTGTGCCCGAAACAATGCTCATACAGGATATATTGAATGTCTTGACCAAGAAGCGAAAAAGTATTGCTGTGGTTTTGGATGAATATGGCGGAACTTCTGGTATTATGACGGTTGAGGATATAGTGGAGGAACTTTTCGGGGAAATTGAAGATGAACACGATTCCACAGACTTACTTGAAGAACAACTCGATGAGAATAGCTATATGTTTTCTGCGCGTCTTGAGGTTGATTATGTGAATGAAAACTATAAATTGGAGCTTCCGAAAAATGATGAGTATGAAACTTTAGGAGGACTTATAGTTAACGAAACAGGGGAAATACCTGAACAAGATTCGGAAATCAAAATCGAAAACTTTGTATTCACGGTTTTAGAAGTCTCAAACACCAAGATAGATTTGGTGAAACTCCAGGTCATTGATAATGACTAAGCCATTTAGAACCTTATTTTAGGACCGTTTTACTTTTTATTATTTCAAAAGAAATGGTAATTTCGCAAACTGATTTTAAACATTCCATATAATGGCGATTTTAGAGAATATAAGAAAGAGAACCACCATCTTGATATTGATTATTGGATTAGCGCTTTTTGCGTTTGTGATATCCGGGGTATTTACCAGCAATGATTTGGGCGGAGGTAAAATTGGTTCTTCAGTGGCTGAGATTAATGGAAATGAGATTTCCATTGACGATTTTAGGAGAAAAGTTGAGACAGCATCCAACAGGTTTGGCCCATCTGCATCCTCTATGCAAGTTGTTAACCAGGTTTGGGACCAGGAGGTTAGGAATTCAATCTTAAGCCAACAATTTGAAGATTTGGGAATTGATATCGAAAGGGACCAAATAATGAATTACATCAAAACGATACCTTCATATAGTCAGAATCCACAGTTTATGAATGAGAGTGGTGTTTTTGATGAGAACAAATTCAGGGATTTTATCGCGGATCTTAAGGTAAATAGTCCATCCCAATATAACATATGGTTGCAAGATGAACAAACTATAATCCAAAATGCAAAACAACAGGCTTATTTCAATTTGGTAAAGGCTGGTGTTGGCGCAACCCTTAAAGAGGGTGAATTGGATTATAAGTTGGCCAATGATAAAGTGGATATTAAATATGTGCGCATACCTTATAACGCGGTGCCTGATAGCACGCTTAATATAACCAAGAGCGAAATACAATCTTATATAAACAGCCATAAAGAAGATTTTAAGCAAGAAGAAGCCAGGGATATCCAATATGTGTATTTTGAGGAAAAGGCATCTGTCGAGGATGAAAAAGCGGTAAAGGAAGCAACAACAAAATTATTGGGTGATACGATTGAATATTTGGAGGATAAAGATATCATGGATACTATACCTGGATTCATGAACACCACAGACATTGCTGCTTTCCTCGATAGGAATTCTGATCAAAAGTTCGACACCATCTATAAGGCAAAAAGAGATTTGTCCGCAGTAGTCGCTGATACCCTAGCAACGCTAAAAGTTGGGGAAACCTATGGACCATATAGAGATGGGGATTTCTTCAAGATATCTAAAATGGTGAACAAAAAAGCCAATGGGACTGCTAAAGCAAGTCATATTTTAATTTCTTGGGCAGGTGCTGAAAGAGCTGGGACCAATATTACAAGGACTAAAGAAGAAGCCGAAGTTAGGGCAAAAGAACTTTTGGCAGATGCAAAAGAGAAAGATGCGGTTTTTGTTCAATTGGCACGTGATAATTCTGATGGTCCTTCTGCACCAAACGGTGGGGATTTAGGATACTTTCAAGAAGGAGCAATGGTAGCTGAATTCAATGATTTTGTATTTGGCAATGCAACTGGAACCATTGACCTTGTTGAAACAGCATTGGGCTATCATATCGTTAAGATTGATGACAAGCAGGATGTATACCAAATTGCCACTCTGGCTAGGGAAATTGAAGCTTCAGAAACTACGGTCAATACATTATTCACCAATGCCACAAAATTTGAAATGGAGTCTATTTCAGGGGAAAAGGCCTTTCCCGATTTGGCTAAGGAAAGTGAGTATACCGTTCGCCCTGTTAATAAGATTAAGGCAATGGATGAGAATTTACCGGGACTTACTGGTCAGCGAGGAATTGTACAATGGGCATTTAAAAATGACACAGAAGTTGGTGATATTAAAAGGTTTAGTGTGAATAATGGATATGCGATAGTTCAAATGACAGCTGCATATAAAGAAGGCTTGAGAACTGTTGAGGATGCCTCTGCCACTGTTCTTCCAATTTTAAGAAAAGAAAGGAAGGCTGCACAATTGATTAGTGCCAATAAAGGAAAGTCAATTGAGGACATTGCTAAGGATTATAGCGTTTCTGTTTCCAATGCATCGGCCTTAGCAGTTAAATCACCAACTATTCCAGGAGCTGGTCGTGAACCTGCTGTTGTAGGTACTGCATTTGCAATGAATGTCGGGGATACATCTGAACTC
>JBATIW010000297.1:0-1890 GCA_049668005.1 Maribacter sp. | reverse complement strand
TACTGGTGTTGATAAAATCTATAAGTCACAAGAGGTGATAGAGAAAGAAATAGCCGGGTATCGCATTATTTCTGATATATTGGATGTTTACACCACGGCTTTGGTGAGAAAGCAGGATAATAAGGCATCTAATTATGATAAATTGATGATTAATACCCTGCCTAAGTTTTACCAACGCACAGATATCACTTTGTACAACGTATTGTTGAATACTTGCTGTTATGTGGCAAGTTTATCCGATAGTGCTGCAGTGCATATGCACCATAAAATTACCGGGCGTCAACTTTAAAACTCATAAGTGATCCCAACTCCCAGTAACTGTTTAAATTGTATGCGAGGTTCACCCGGCTCTATCACAAGACCATTGGCATCAACTACGCGATCGAATAGGATATCATCATCGTAGATCAAGTGTGTGCCTATACTGGTGTTGATAAACTTGTTCACCACTAGATTAAAGTTTAATTCCCAATCAATATCGACATTTCCAAAGCTTGATAAATAATCGGAGTATAAACTAAGGTCATGGCTTAGACTAACATTTTTAGCAATTTCAGCATTCCATCTATTGGTTATGAGAAAACCAAGTTCTATAAAGGAGTTTTCTCCCGGCGTAAGGACTTCCCCACTGGAATTTAGCAACGCCTTTTTTACGCCAAAAGCACCTTTATCGGCTAATTCCTGATCTAATACAAAAGTTGCTTTTTGGGTCAATGGTGAAATGTAAAGGTTTAATTTTTGGTTTTCAGAAATATAGGAAGTACCGGCGCCTAGAAAAAAATACCCGGGAGCCATGAACCTGGAAACTGGTGTTGTTCTATCCGGGTATTTATAACCGTTTGAAAACTGGGTATTAAAATTGGCCTTTGCGGAATAGTACCAATTACTTATGGTGTCCCGGCGATAGCCAAAGGTAGAACTTAAACGAAATGCATCGTCAGTCTTACGTAGTTCACGACCTTCTTGAGCGTTGAGACCATACCTTAACCTTATGAAATTATCCCATTTGATATATCTGAATTTGTAATTACGTTCAATCTGCACGTTACCTAAACCTGAGACTGAATTATCACCACCAGCGTTCCAGTTTACAAAAGCGACCTCACTTAAATTTATTCCCAGACGATTTATCTTGGTCCAGAATGAAGGCAACCTGAATTTACCGGATTCCTTAAGTAAGGGTTTAGTTTTATTAAAGGAAACTACGGGGTTAATTAAGTTCACCCCCCTAGGAACATATTTTATTCTGACCAAAGTCCTGCGAATCACAATCGTATCTATTGCAGTTGAATCGATGGGACTTTGTTCCGGAATGGAATCTTGGGCCTTTATTGAATTTGAACAAGTAAACAGGATAAAAATTATAACTAATCCTCTATATATTCTAATGCGCATTGATGATTTTGTTAATATGTCTTTTGATTGAAAGGGCATCTATTCCTGCCTGTTCATGAAGTTCCTCTATGCTGCCATGTTCAAGGAATTTGTCTGTGATACCAAGTACCTGAATGGGGTTTGAATATCCTGCTTCATTTGCAAATTCTAAAATCGCACTTCCAAATCCGCCAATTTTACACCCATCTTCAACTGTGATGATATATTTATACTTATCAAAAATTTTGATAAGTTGACCATTATCCATAGGCTTTACAAATCTCATATTGTAATGTCCAACTGCACTAGGCACATCCAATTCCTTAACCAATTCCATAATTTTATTACCTATATGCCCTATGGAAAGGACAGCAATTTTGGTTCCTTTCTTGATCTCTTGCGAAACTCCAATTTCAATTTTTTCATAAGGCAGTTCCCAATTTTGGGTAACTCCGCGACCTCTTGGATATCTAACGGCGATGGGCTGGTTAAGACCCAATTGGGCCGTATACATTA
>JBATIW010000296.1:0-25505 GCA_049668005.1 Maribacter sp. | reverse complement strand
CTAACAAGGCCATTGGCATTTTAAAAACGGTTGATCGTATGAAGCCTATGGAAAAAGACGTTGAAGTAAAATTCGAATACAGTAATCCCAACTTTCATACGGCCCAACTCTTTGTGAATGACTTTGTACTTGAAGAAACTAAGTTGATCATGAAATTAGGTATCGAAAAAACAGATTGTAAGGCAAAGGATACCTGCGGTGTGCCCGTAGCGGAAGTAGTTCAAGAAGTGGCCTGCTGCACTACAGATGGCGGTTGCTGTTAATACTTTTTACTGATGCAAATACGCGAAATGCAACCAGCAGATTGGGATTCGGTGGCTAGAATTTATGCTGTTGGAATAGCTACGGGTTATGCGACTTTTGAAAAGAGTATTCCCACATTTCAAGCATGGGATAATGCACATCTCAGAGCATGCCGGATGGTAGTTGCGGATAATGACAAAATTATAGGTTGGGCTGCATTATCACCAGTTTCCAGCAGATGCGTTTATGGTGGTGTTGCAGAAGTAAGTGTTTATGTGGCCAAAGAACATTTTGGTAAAGG
Source organism: Maribacter sp. (assembly GCA_049668005.1). GTDB lineage: Bacteria > Bacteroidota > Bacteroidia > Flavobacteriales > Flavobacteriaceae > Maribacter_A. The sequence goes on along the minus strand of JBATIW010000296.1, from coordinate 24,961 downwards.
TGTGGGTAAAATACTCATGCAACATCTAATTTCGGAAAGCGAAAAAATTGGTATATGGACATTGCAATCGGGAATTTTTCCTGAAAATGAAGCCAGCATTGCCTTACATAAGAAAGTTGGATTCCGTTATATTGGAAAACGTGAACGAATAGGCCAATTGGATGGCGTATGGAAAGATAATCTTCTTTTTGAACGCAGAAGTAAAACGGTTGGGATTGATTGAATCATATTCAATTCCATTCGCATGCAGCTGGGAATCCATTGAAAATTCCTATGCCTATTTTTAAGGAAATAAAAGAATATTGTCAAAAATTCGTTCTTCGCGAATTAGCCTAGTCCTCTCCGTTTTGTAGATTCTCGGCAAACTTTCGCTCAAGCTCGGCCTGGAACTCTTCCATAACTGGTTTTACAGTACTTTCGGGCAAGTCGGCTATTCGTATATACATTAATCCATCTACCGAATTATTGAAAAGTGGATCCACATTAAAAGCCACTACTTTTGCATTTTGCTTGATGTATTTCTTAATAAGAACAGGCAGACGAAGGTTGCCGGGCTCAACCTCATTGATCATGCGGTCAAACTTATTAAGGTCAGCTTCTGTCTCATCAAAGATGAATTCCTTATCCGCATCCTTTAACTTAACCTTGAATTCCTTTTTAGGACTTATATACTGCGCTACATAAGGGTCCCAATAATTACTTTTCATAAACTCGATCATGAGCGATTTGGAAAAGTTCGAAAATTGGTTGCTTATGCTTACCCCACCAATCAAGTATTTATGTTCTGGATGCCTTAAGGTAGTATGTACGATTCCTTTCCACAATAAAAACAAGGGCATCGGTTTTTGCTGATATTTCTTAATAATGTATGCCCTTCCCATTTCAATGGATTGCTTCATCATCCCGAACAGTTCGGGCTCAAACCTGAACAAGTCCTGCAAATAAAACCCGTCAATACCAAATTGTTCAAAAATCTCAGAACCCATACCCATACGATAAGCGCCAACAATTTCCTTATCCTTATCATCCCAAAGAAACAAATGGTGGTAATAGGCATCAAACTCATCCAAATCAATGGATTTGTTCGTACCCTCGCCGATAGCCCTGAATGTTACCTCGCGTTGTCTTCCAATTTCATTTAAGATAAAAGGCATATCCTTTGCTTTTGCCAAAAAAACCTCATAGTTCTTGCTCTGAAGCATTCGACAATCTTTCTCCCGTAGTTTCTCTATTTCGCCTTCAATAACCTCTGTTCTAACTGCAGTAGCAATTTTTTTCGGTGTCTTGGGAAGCTTTAATGAAGATGGTAATTGATCAATTAGTCGTTCTTTTTCGTAGGCGTTTGAAAGTATGTAGGTCTTTTTACGCAATAACTCGGTAAAATCTTCCAAGGTGTTCTGTTCATTTTGGGATTCGACAGAAATAGGTTGCCCTATCCGAACTTTGATTGGTCTATTTTTTTGGGAATAGACCTCAGAGGGCAATTTAGCCGTTCTGAAAACATCACTAATTTTTGACAATCGATAAAAGAATGTACTATTCCTAGCATGAAAATAAATGGGAACTACGGGTACCTTGGCCCTGCGTATGAGTTTAAGGGCAGCCTCTTCCCAAGGTCTGTCAACAATCAGTCTTCCATCTTTATAGGTTGAGACCTCCCCAGCTGGGAAAATACCCAAAGGATGACCTGCCCCTAAATGCGACATGGCATTCTTGAAACCTGCAAGGCTACTCTTTGCATCTTTGTGATTTTCAAAAGGATTCACAGGCAAAATATATGGCGCCATCGGTTCTATTCTATTAAGCAGAAAGTTGGCGATAATCTTAAAATCTGACCTATGCGTTACCAATAACTTCAGGAGTAAAACTCCATCAATTCCGCCCAAAGGATGATTGGAAATGGTAATATAAGCTCCTTCCTTGGGCAAGCGTTTAAAATCTTCCTCAGGTATTTCAAAATCAATTTGGTAATGTTTTAGAATGGCATCCAAGAACTCGATTCCTTCAAGATGTTTATGCTTAAGATAAAACCTATTGATGCCTGATATTCGAGTGACCTTCATTAAGACCCACCCCATAAAGGTGCCCAAAAAACCGTATTTGTGTAGGTTGATGGCCTTGGCTACTTCCTTCGCGGTCACTAAACCCATGCTTTGAATAATTTAGGAACCATAAATATAGCAAAATCCCTATTGGAAGTGTTATTATAGGAGTACAGAAATAAAATGTAAATCAATTACTTTACTACCAGTTGAACCGTTTCATTCGCACGTTGTTCGAGTAATATTTCCTTACCATTTTGTAATGAATCAATAGCGTCGGCATTAAAATGCCTGATGGTATAAAGTGAGACTCCCTCATGGCAAACCACTTTAAATCGACCTTTCAACAAATTCAACAATTCTTGAAGCTGTCCAAATTTATTATCTACACAAACCGAAAAACTAATAGCGGAATTCTGAATCAAATCGACTTTCATTTTATGATCATGTAGCATTTTAAAAAGTTCGCTGATACTGTTCTCCACAATAAATGAAAAATCCAAAGATGAAAGCCTCATTAATACTTGGTCTTTTTTCATAATATAACAGGGAACTTGAGGTTCCAAAGTCGTTCCTTTACCAACCGTTGTGCCATTGCCTTTGGGGTTTATGAATGATTTTACCAACAGTGGAATCTCTTTTCTTTGCAGCGGTTGCAAGGTTTTAGGATGAATCACAGACGCCCCATAAAAGGCCAACTCAATAGCTTCCCGATAAGATATTTTATTCAATAATTGTGCCTCTTCAAAATAACGGGGGTCCGCATTCAAAACCCCAGGAACGTCCTTCCAAATGGTTACGGAATTGGCATCTAGACAGTAGGCAAAAATAGCGGCCGAATAATCCGAGCCTTCACGACCCAAAGTAGTGGTGAAGTTGTTGTCATCGCTACCTAAAAACCCTTGAGTGATATACAACTGGTTTTTGTCTACTCCGTTAGATATGCTTTGTTGTGTTTTTTCCCAATTCACCTTCGCATCACGATAACTATTGTCGGTTTTGATGAAATTTCGAACATCCAACCAAGAATTTTTGATCCCAGCCTCATTCAAATAAGCATTTATAATCGTTGTGGAAACCAATTCACCATAACCAACCACTTGATCATAGACAAAATTATAGTTGGGCGACTTATTCCAAACCAAGAACCCCTGAACCTCATCAAACAAAATTTTTACCTTTTCAAAAACTGGGTGTTTATCGTTTTTAAACAATTCCAATAAGATCGTATTATGGTACTCAATAACCTCCTGTAAGGCAGAACTAAGCCCATTCTTATCATCAAAATAAGCATTCACTATTTTTTCCATGGCATTGGTTATCTTGCCCATTGCTGAAACTACCAACAAGGTGTTTTCATGACCAACTTCCTTTAAAACCTTTACCAAGTTCTTTGCACCATCAGCATCCTTTACCGATGCGCCACCAAATTTGAATATTCTCATATATTATTTAAATAATTCTGTATTCCTTTTTCATCTAAATGGACAACATCCCAATCCCGTAAAACCCTTGCTCCCTTTTTTTCATAAAATACTATTGCCGGTTCATTCCAATCCAACACCTCCCAACTAATTCGCTTAACACCTTGTTTGGCACAATATTTTACAACTTCATTTAATAGTGCGGTACCCAGTCCACTACCCCTCATAGATTCTGAAACCACCAAATCCTCTAAATGGACTATTGGGCCTTTCCAAGTGGAATACCGATTGTAAATCAATGCCATTCCAACGACTTTTGATTTGGTCTCTGCCACAAAACAATGGAAGAGCTTTTCAACACCGAACCCATCATGAACCAAATCATCAACCGTAACCTCAACTGCACTGGCCTCCTTTTCAAAACTGGCAAGCTCTTTGATCAGTTCAAGAACGTATTGCATGTCCTCGGCATGTGCTTCACGAATTGAATATTCCATATTTGTTACAAATAAAACACAAAGTTATAAATTTAAAAAATCAATTTCATACGAAACCGTTATAGTTTCACAAATTAACCGATATTTGTACTCTAATTACACAGTTTAATGATTGATAAAAGGCACAAAACGCTCGGGGAATTCATCATTGAAAATCAATCTTCGTTTCAATATTCCTCAGGGGAACTTTCAAAGCTCATAAATGCCATACGTTTAGCAGCTAAAGTCGTTAATCACGAAGTGAACAAGGCTGGATTAGTTGATATTCTCGGTGCTGCCGGTGAAACCAATATTCAAGGTGAACATCAACAGAAATTGGATGTCTTTGCCAATGAAAAGTTCATTCAAACACTAAAAAATCGTGAAATCGTTTGTGGCATTGCTTCTGAGGAAGAAGATGATTTTATCAGTATTAACAGTTATGATGAGCAAAATCAGAATAAATATGTGGTATTGATCGATCCTTTGGATGGATCTTCAAATATCGATGTTAATGTATCTGTCGGAACTATTTTTTCAATCTATAGAAGAGTCACGCCTGTAGGTACCCCTGTACAACTGGAGGATTTTCTGCAGCCTGGAAAAAATCAAGTTGCTGCAGGGTATATTGTTTATGGCACCTCTACCATGCTAGTCTACACAACTGGGGATGGCGTAAACGGATTTACTTTAAATCCTGCCATAGGTACTTTCTACCTATCGCACCCCAATATGGAATTTCCGGAGACCGGAAAAATTTACTCCGTTAACGAAGGGAATTATGTTCATTTTCACCAAGGCGTTAAAGACTATATAAAATATTGTCAAAAAGAAGAGGATGATAGACCCTATACCTCTAGATATATAGGTTCCTTGGTTTCTGATTTTCACAGAAACATGATTAAAGGCGGAATCTATATGTATCCCAAAAGTAATCTGGCCTCCAATGGTAAACTACGATTGTTGTATGAATGCAATCCAATGGCATTTTTAGCTGAACAGGCCAACGGAAAGGCGAGTGATGGCACAACCCCAATAATGGAATTGGAACCTACTGAACTGCATGAGAGAGTCCCATTCTTTTGTGGCAGTACCAAAATGGTAGAAAAAGTAGAGGAATTCATTGCCAAGCAAGCATAAAAAAAGCGGCACTCATCGTGCCGCTTTTTTTCGAATCAATGTCCTTATTTCTTTATCAAATAGAGATAATCCTCAAAATCTATCCTACCTCTAAAAATTGCAATCGATTTTTCTATGATAGCATCTGCCTTCTTGATAGAATAACCCAAACCAATAGCATACTTTTTCAACAAAACCATCTCTTCCTCCTCAATTTCATGATCGGCAAAAATTATTTTAAAGAGATCGAACAAGCGTTCCAATCGTTGCACCTTACTATTGGAAGGATCGATAGGGTATTTGTTTGATTTTTTCATTACTTCCTTGTAATCCGCTTCCGAAATATCGAGTTTTCTCGCAAAACTATCTATTAGTTTCAGTTCCTTTGGGTTGATTTTCCCATCCACTGCTGCCAAAGTGGCCATTGAAGCAAAGTGAGCCAAATTTCTGCGTTTCTCACTATGATTGTATAAATCTAAAATAGGCATATGTACTGAATTTTGTTTAAACAAAGATAATTTTTTTAAAAGTGATATTTTAGTTTACGAATGATTATTTTATTGCACTTATTGTGTACTAAACACTGCACTACTTAATGGCCAAGGATCAACTTTATAGCATTGCGGAAAACTGGTTTACCCAACAAGGTTGGAAGCCTTTTGCATTTCAAAAACATACCTGGAAGGCATTTTTGCTAGGAAAACATGGCCTGTTGAATGCCCCTACAGGGAGTGGTAAGACCTATGCCCTTTGGTTTCCAATTGTCCTTGAGTACATCAAGAACCATCCTGATTATAAGATCCAGCATAAAAAAGGATTAAAAGCCATTTGGATTACCCCACTGCGTGCATTATCGCATGAAATAAAACAATCGGCGGAAAGGGTTGCTGGCGATTTAGGAACAGGTTTAACGGTAGGTATTCGCTCTGGAGACACAAGTGCAAGTGAAAGGGCAAAGCAAAAAAAGAACATGCCCGATTTGCTAATTACCACCCCGGAAAGTCTGCAATTACTATTGGCCACCAAAGGGTATGATCAAACTTTCAAGAATTGTTCGGCCATTGTGGTTGATGAATGGCATGAACTTTTAGGGACCAAAAGAGGAGTACAAACAGAGCTTGGTCTATCAAGACTTAAGACCGTCGCCAAAAACCTGCGCATTTGGGGCATCTCGGCAACTATTGGCAATCTGGAACAGGCCAGACAAGTTTTACTTGGACCCTATTCGTCGGCCTTGGAAAATTCCGTGATGATCAAGGCCAACCTTAAAAAGAAAATCACGGTAAAAAGTATCATTCCTTCCGAAATGGAAACATTTCCCTGGCGGGGACATTTAGGGCTTCGTTTGCTCCAGGATGTGATACCAATTATCAATAACAGTAAGACAACATTGCTATTCACCAATACACGGAGTCAGTGCGAAATCTGGTTTCAAAAAATATTGGAAAAACATCCTGAGTTCGCCGGTGAGATTGCCATGCATCACGGCAGCATTAACAAAGAAACAAGACAATGGGTAGAACAGGCCATTCGCAATGAAAGCCTTAAGGCTGTGGTTTGTACTTCCAGTCTGGACCTAGGGGTCGATTTTGCTCCCGTTGAAACTGTAGTTCAAATTGGAGGACCAAAGGGTATCGCACGTTTTTTACAACGTGCCGGTCGCAGTGGTCATAGACCGGGCAAAGAAAGTATAATTTATTTTTTACCAACGCATGCCATTGAGCTTGTCGAAGCCTCAGCATTACAACAGGCTGTAAAAGAAAATGCCGTGGAAGACCGCATGCCCTACCTCAATAGTTTTGATGTTCTCATACAGTACCTGACAACCTTGGCCGTTTCAGATGGGTTTTACCCAGATGAAATATATTCTGAAATTAAACAGACCTTTTGTTACCAGGCCATGGGCAAAGAACAATGGCATTGGCTGCTGAATTTTGTTGTAATGGGAAGCCAAAGTTTACAGTCCTATGACGAATACAAGAAAATTGAGGTTGAGGAAGATGGGTTGTTCAAAGTGAATAATAGAGGCATTGCAATGCGGCATCGCTTTCAAATTGGCACTATAGTTGGCGATGCCAATTTAACGGTTCGCTACCAAAAGGGGGGGTATATTGGAACCATTGAAGAGTCTTTCATTACCAAATTAAAAGCTGGCGATATATTCACCTTTGCAGGTAGAAACCTCGAATTCATTCGTGTAAAACAAATGCAGGTACATGTAAGAAATTCGAATAAAAGATCAAGTAAGGTTCCTGCCTGGATGGGTGGTAGATTAACGCTTTCCGCCCAAATGTCAGCGCTGCTAAGAAATGAATTGTATTCCGCATCACTCCCTGATTCAAGACAATCCATCGAAATAAAGTCGCTTTCCCCCTTATTCAAAAAACAGCGCGAGGAAAGTATTGTTCCCAAACCCAATGAGTTGCTAATCGAATCCTTTGAAACCAGCGATGGCCATCACCACATCTTCTACCCTTTTGAGGGGCGCTTTGTACATGAGGCCATGGGAAGTCTGTTAAGTTATCGTATTAGTTTATTGTCTCCGATTACATTTTCATTGGCTTTTAATGACTATGGTTTTGAATTACTTACCGATCAACAATTGGATATACAGGAGGTGTTGGATAATAACCTATTCACAATCGATTATCTATTCGATGATTTACAAAAAAGTTTGAATTCAACCGAAATGGCCAGGCGCAAATTTCGCGATATTGCGGTGATAAGTGGTATGGTTTTTACCGGATATCCTGAAAAAGGAATAAAAATGAAGCATTTGCAAAGTAGTTCACAATTGTTGTTTGACGTTTTCAAGGATTATGAAGCAGACAATCTATTGTACCAGCAGGCCTTTACGGAAACCTTTGAACATCAGTTGGAAGAAGGCCGCTTACGCCTGGCTTTGGAAAGAATTGCCCAACAAGAGATCGTATGGAAACATTGCCAAAAGCCAACCCCGTTTTCCTTTCCTTTGATTACCGATCGCCTTCGAGAAAAACTATCAAGTGAAAAACTGGCTGACCGCATAAAACGAATGACCGCAAAACTTTTGAAAAAATAAACAAGTGACCCAAATTATCCAAATACATAATCAAAGCTTTACATTACACGCATCAGGGTCCCTTTTTTGGCAAGAAAAATCGGCACTTTTAATTAGTGATGTGCATTTGGGTAAAGTAAGCCACTTTCGTAAGCACGGTGCTGCAGTTCCCCAAGAAGCGATTCATGCCAATTTTGATTTAATGAACGAAGTAGTTGAATTTTTTAATCCCAAACATATTTATTTCTTGGGGGATTTATTCCATTCCCACATAAATAACGAGTGGAATCTTTTCGAAAATTGGATCTCAAAATCCAAAGTTAAAATCATTCTTATCAATGGGAATCATGACATTATCTCCCCCCTAAAATATGAAGCCCTGGGAATCAAAGTTTTGGATGAACTTAGAGAGAAAAACTTCCTGTTGACCCATCATCCAGAAGAACGGGAAGGTTCCTTCAACTTTTGCGGACATATCCATCCGGCGGTTAAAATCCGTGGAAGCGGTAAACAATCCCTTAGACTTCCTTGTTTTTTCAAAAGCCCGAACCAATTGATACTTCCGGCTTTTGGGGAATTCACTGGGTCGTTCACCCTTAAACCTACTAAAAAGGACCAAGTATTTGCCATTGCCGAAGGCATGATCATAAAAATATAACCCTTCTTTTGGGGGAAGATCGGCTTCAACCTATATTTGCACAAAATTTAACGGTTGACCCAAGCTACAATTCAACAACTGTTCGCAAAGTCTTCGCAAACGCGAAAACTGCAAACCTCTATTGCCCAAACCCATAAAAATATCGTATTAAAAGGGCTAACAGGCTCTGCCCTTTCTTTTGTTATTTCTGATGTTTTCAAAAATTCGGAACTCCCCTTTTTATTGGTTTTCAATGATAAGGAAGAAGCCGCCTATTACCTGAACGATCTTGAACAGCTTGTTGGTGAAAAAGATGTTCTATTCTATCCAGGGAGTTATCGCAGACCATACCAAATAGAAGAAACCGATAATGCCAATGTACTTTTAAGGGCAGAGGTTTTGAACCGGATAAATTCGAGAAAAAAACCTGCAGTTATCGTTACATATCCCGATGCTCTTTTTGAAAAAGTGGTCACTAGAAAAGAGCTTGACAAGAATACCTTAAAGATAAAACTTAACGATTCCCTTTCACTGGATTTTCTGAATGAGGTACTTTTTGAATATCAATTCAAAAGGGTGGATTTCGTGACGGAACCTGGTGAATTCTCTGTTCGCGGTGGTATCGTTGATGTCTTTTCTTTTTCCCATGACGAACCCTACCGTATTGAATTTTTTGGCGATGAGGTTGATAGCATTCGAACTTTTGATGTTGAGACCCAATTGTCAACTGAAAAAGTGAATAAAATTGCGGTCATTCCTAATGTAGAGAATAAGTTTTTGAACGATACCCGGGAAAGTTTCCTCAAATATATTTCCCCCAAGACCATAGTATTTACAAAGAACCTTGAAATGCTCTATGATAGGCTGGATTCATTCTTCGCTAAAGCTGAAGCGTCGTTCACCAAGTTATCGCAAGATATAAAGCATGCCGAACCAGAAGCGCTGTTTGTTAATTCCGAATTATTGAAATCGCAATTGCAGGATTATTGTTCGGTTGAAATGAATGGGTCTAGTAAAAGTTTTAAATCCCCGGAAAGGGAAGCGCTGGTATTTAAAACCAAACCCCAACCCTCTTTCAATAAAAAGTTCGATTTATTGATTGATAATCTAAATGAAAATCACCGAAAAGGATATACCAATTATATCTTCTGTGCTTCAGACCAACAGGCCAAACGCTTCCATGACATTTTTGATGAGGTAGACCATGACATCAAATATTCAACGGTGGTTTTTCCTCTATTTCAGGGGTTTATTGACGATGATTTAAAATTGGTGTGCTATACAGACCACCAGATTTTTGAACGTTATCACAAATTCCATCTAAAAAATGGGTATGCGAAAAAACAAGCGATTACGCTAAAAGAGCTTACTAAGTTGGAAGTTGGCGATTATGTGACCCATATTGATCACGGCATCGGAAAGTTTGGCGGACTTCAAAAAATAGATGTTGAGGGGAAAAAACAGGAAGCAATTAAGCTAATGTACGGGGATCGGGATATTCTTTATGTAAGTATTCATTCGCTTCACAAAATATCCAAATTCAATGGCAAGGATGGGGCCGTGCCCAAGATCTACAAATTAGGCTCTGCAGCTTGGAAAAAATTAAAGCAGAAGACCAAGTCTAGAGTCAAGAAAATTGCATTCGACCTTATCAAGGTATATGCGAAGCGCAGACTTGACAAAGGGTTTCAATATAATCCAGACAGTTATTTGCAATTGGAGCTGGAAGCCTCTTTTATCTATGAAGATACGCCGGACCAAAGCAAAGCCACTGAAGATATAAAGAAAGATATGCAGAGCGAGCGGCCGATGGATCGGCTTGTTTGCGGTGATGTAGGTTTTGGAAAAACCGAAGTTGCCATACGCGCAGCATTCAAGGCTGTGGATAATGGCAAACAGGTCGCGGTTTTGGTGCCAACTACCATATTAGCATTTCAACATCATAGGACCTTTACTGAGCGTTTGAAAGAAATGCCTATTACAGTTGATTACCTTAACCGATTCAGAACAACCAAAGAGAGACGCGAAACCCTTGAAAAACTCGAAAGTGGCAAGGTGGATATTATCATTGGAACACATCAACTCGTAAGTAAAAATGTAATATTCAAAGACCTAGGCTTATTGATTGTTGATGAGGAACAGAAGTTTGGGGTATCAGTCAAGGACAAATTAAAATCAATCAAGGAAAATGTAGACGTACTTACGCTTACAGCAACTCCCATCCCGCGAACATTGCAGTTTAGTTTGATGGCAGCGCGTGACCTATCAATAATAAATACGCCACCGCCTAACCGCTACCCAATTGAAAGTCATGTTATCAGGTTTGGGGAGGAGATTATTCGCGATGCCGTGAACTATGAAATTCAACGAGGGGGTCAAGTGTTTTTTATTCACAATCGTATCGAGAATATAAAAGAAGTAGCGGGAATGCTTCAACGATTGGTCCCGGACGCCAAGATAGGAATAGGCCATGGCCAAATGGAGGGCAAAAAATTGGAAACCCTAATGCTTGCTTTTATGAATGGGGAATTTGATGTGCTCGTTTCAACAACCATAGTTGAAAGTGGCTTGGATGTTACCAACGCCAATACCATCTTTATAAACAATGCCAATAACTTCGGATTAAGTGATCTACATCAAATGCGGGGACGCGTGGGGCGAAGCAACAAAAAGGCCTTTTGCTATTTCATTACTCCTCCTTATGATGTCATGACCAATGAAGCCCGGAAAAGAATTCAGGCATTGGAGCAGTTTACCGAGTTGGGAAGCGGTTTCAATATTGCAATGAAAGATTTGGAAATTCGCGGGGCTGGTGACTTATTGGGGGGCGAACAAAGTGGATTTATCAATGAAATAGGTTTTGATGCCTATCAAAAAATCTTGGCTGAAGCCATAGATGAATTAAAGGAAAATGAATTCAAGGAGTTATATGACGAGGTTGAAGGTCAGCACGATAAAGCTTATGTGAAAGAAACCCAAATCGATTCTGATTTTGAATTGCTTTTCCCAGATGATTACATCAACAATATTACGGAACGATTGAATCTATATACTGAACTTAATTCGATAAAAGAGGAAGAAGCGCTGCGGAAATTTGAATCGGGAATAGTAGATCGGTTTGGTGAATTACCTACACAGGTGGTAGACTTGCTGAATTCGGTTCGCATAAAATGGTTGGCCAACGGTATTGGTCTTGAGAAAGTGGTGATGAAAAAAGGGAAGTTGATCGGCTATTTTATAGCTGATCAAGAATCGGCTTTTTACCAAAGTCAGGCGTTTACCGAAGTATTGAAATTTGTTCAAGCCCATGCGAACATCTGTAAAATGAAAGAAAAGGAAACTAGGAACGGACTTCGATTATTACTAACGTTTGAGAATATAAATTCAGTGGATTCCGCTTTGAAGGCTTTAAAACCATTTGAAAAACCGATTGCAGCTGTTTCTTTCTGATAAAGTTACTTGAACAACCAAAGTTTGGTACCATTTTTGAAAACAATAGATCATGAAAAACACGCTTTTTACTTTAATATTATTGGCAACTATAGGTCTACAGGCACAGTATAACATTTCAGGTACTTTTTCACCTGCCAAAGATTATAAATGGTTAATAGCCTATCGCCTAAAACCAGGTACACAAAATTACATTGCCGATACGGCAATTAAAGATGGTGAGTTCAGTTTAAAAATTCCTGAAAGTGCAACTCCAGGAACCTATAGATTGGTCTATGCGGTGCCCCAAGAGGAGTTTTATTTTGATGTAATTTATAATGGCAAAGAAGATATAACACTGGCCTATGAAACTGAAAATGGGGTTTCCTATTTAGCTTCAAAAGAGAATATCCTTTTCAATTCCTATTTTAAAAAAATCAATGGTCTTGAAAAACAGTTTGCCAGTTTTTATACGAACCAAAACACAGAAGTAAAAGAATACACAAGCATAGCGAGACAAATGGATAACATCCAGAAAACCTATGAAGAAAAAACGGCGGGAATGATGGTGCATCATTTTATAAAAGCCAACCATCCGTATATCCCTTCGAATTATGAATCGGTTTTCCAGTATGTCAATAATAAAAAAGATAACTACTTCAAATCATTGGAATTGAACAATACTGTTTTACAGGCCTCGGGATTTTTGACTGATAAATTGGCCAATTATGTGTTTACTGCTCTTCCACTCGAAACAACGACTAATGAAGAAATTGAAAACGCACAAATTGAAAATGTAAATACAGTTATTACAAATATTCAAAAAGTGGATTCCAATTACAAACTCCATCTCTTTTACACATTATGGGCACAGGCTGCTGCCAGCAACTATAACCACACCTCAGATTATATATATGAAACGTATTTAAGAGCAATTGCAACAGAAGCAGGGAATCAGGAACTAGTGGAACAAATTGAGGTTCACAATCGATTACGCCTAGGAGCCATTGCACCGAATATTAAATGGGAAAAAAGCAGCAAAGCGTATGAATTAAGTATGCTCGAAGGGGCCGAAAATTATATACTTATCTTTTGGAGTAGTACCTGCAGTCATTGCTTACGGGAATTACCCGCATTACAAAATGAGCTAAAAAATAATGAAAATGTAAGCGTAGTTGCAGTTGGGATGGAAGATGATGATATAACTTGGAAACAGGAATCGGCAAGATTACCTCATTTTGAGCATGCCATCGCCCTAGGCAAATGGGAAAGTGAGTATGCAGAGCTATATTCCATTGATAAAACACCAACTTATTTTATATTGGATAAGGATAAAAAAATTATAGCCAAACCCGAGAACGATAAGGAAATTGTAGAATTTTTGGAGAACAATTAATTATCCTTATAAGGTTTTTAAATCCTTTATGGTTTTAAAGGCGATATCAACCTGATCATCATTCACGATTATGGTGAACTCATTGGTAGTTGAAATAACTTCGTAAAGAACTATTCCCTCCCAAGCCAATCTCTGGAAAATAAAATAATAAATACCAGGAACCGAAACGTTTTCCGCCGGCAGTTTTACCGTAATTGAAGAAAGGTTATCGGCCTTTTGAGTACACTTTTCAGCTTTGAACATGCTCTCAACAGTACTGTCCATAATATTACTAATGACAATATTTATTTCATTTACACCCCTGGAAGAAGTATAAAAAACATCTTGATTGGCATTTATCTCTTCCAAAAGTCTAGCCTGTTGCGAAAGAATGGTATCCGATGCCAAAAAAGTATAATCAGTTAGGGACGAGCGTACCGTGATTTCCCCAATGTTCTTTAAAACCTTGATGATTTTATGGGTAGCCCTGAATTCAAGATCATCTGACAACCGCTTTAAGGCCATTACAATTGCTCCATTGCGAATGTCTTTCCCCAATTGCTCTTCAATTTCAGGCTTAACAATTCTAGAGAGTGAAGTTAGGTTGATGATGCCCTGAGCCAGTGCACTTTGAAGAAAGGGTTTCTTTTTGATATACTGTTCAACTACTGATGATATTGTTTTCATAATTGATTAATTCTACGCAAATATAACATATTGTTATAAATAAAACAAATTGTGGAATTATAAAATCAATAGTGATAGAATGCGCTTTCCAAATGGTCAATTTCAAAGACTCTTTTATTCTTAAGAATGGTAATGACATCAAAACGCACCTCAACATCAAGGTCATGTACGGTTACATAGTGGTCTGCTCCCAGAACAAGCAAACCAATTTTCTTCTTTGTAATGGTCTCAGCGATGTTTTCGATAAAGTCCGAACTTCTTGATCGAACCTCAATTATAGCAAGGATATTCTCTTTCCTTGCAATAATGTCTATTTCAGCTTTTAAGTACCTATAATTCCTATACTTGATGGTGTACCCTTTTTTAATCAAAAAATCGACTGCAATTTGCTCTCCTTCCTTACCAAACTCATTGTGTTTCCCCATACTTTATTTATTAATTTACCCAAAAACCTGCATTTCATCGAAAATATACGCACTTAACCGTCCCATTTAAACATATCAACGTAAATTGGGAGGCATAACAACGAAAATAATTGGTTTTATATAATATCCAATTTGATTAGACGTTAAGAATTTTGCCCCCTACGCACATGAACGTTCTTAAAGCCTAAAATTACTATGGAATATTTCGTTAATTGTAACACCTCAACATTAGCGCTGTACACAACTCCTTTGGATAAATCCAAGGCAGAACATTTGTACAGAAGATTGGGGTTTAGTGCCTCAGTTCAGACAATCAATCAAGCGGTAGGTCAAACTGCTGGAGCTTTGGTCGACAATCTGATTAATCAAGCCCTTACTATGGCTCCAACTCCTGCACCTACTTGGGCAGATTGGAACAATAGCAACTATCCTGCAGATGATGATGCAGCCGGACAACTTCGGCGAGCCCAACTAGACGAATGGAGACTTACCTATGCCAATGACATACTGTCCAACG
This sequence comes from Maribacter sp., assembly GCA_049668005.1. GTDB lineage: Bacteria > Bacteroidota > Bacteroidia > Flavobacteriales > Flavobacteriaceae > Maribacter_A. The sequence continues at coordinate 9,790 of JBATIW010000296.1, read as the reverse complement.
GCCTTAGGGAACGGTTGAGTTTTTTCTGGAGCAATCACTTTGTAACTGAGATAGACGTATACGACTGTAATTCTTTTCTTTATTATTATATCAATTGTTTACAACGAAATGCCATTGGTAACTTTAAAACCTTTGTTAGCGAAATTGGGTTGACCAGTGCCATGTTATATTATTTGGATGGTGTATATAATAATGGAAACAATCCCAATGAAAATTATAGCCGGGAACTCTATGAGCTATTTACTTTAGGTGATGGAAACGGTTATACAGAAGATGATATAATAGAAACTGCGAAGGCTCTTTCAGGTTATGTGGAGCGCGGGGAAATAGGTTGTGAACCAGTAGCTTTTGATGCGACAAGATTTGATGCAGGTCCTAAAACTATATTTGGACAAACCGGTAATTGGGGGTATACTGAAGTAATTGATATCCTTTTTCAAGAACGGCCAAATGAGATAGCACAGTTTATATGCGGAAAATTATATGAATTCTTCGTGCATCCAGATTCAAAGGATGCAGCTGGAAATGCCCAAACAATCATCACTGGCTTGGCCAATACTTTTGTCTCCAGTAACTTCGATATTGCACCGGTCTTATCCCAATTGTTCAAAAGTCAACACTTTTTTGATGATGATGCAATTGGCGTAATTATAAAAAGTCCGTACGATATGTATTTCAATGTCATCAAGGAAACAAATTTTGCTTATAACGATACCACGGTTGGAGGTATAATAAATTATAGCGGGTTATTAGGTCAAGAACTATTCGACCCTGTTGATGTTGCAGGATGGGAAAGAGATCGTAATTGGATCAACACCAACTTCATGATAGGACGTTGGCTCACTATGGAGACCATTATTGATGGCTTCTATCAAGACAATAGCGAACAGTTTAGAACATTGGCCATGGATGCCGTTGGTTCTGCTAATAGTAATACAAGTAACCCCGAAATTGTGGTAAGGGCCATTGTGGAAAAATTCACCCCTAAAGGATTACTAACAGCCCAGGATTTTGAGAATGCGATGTCCGCATTCAAAATCGAAGATGTGCCAGAAAACTACTATAGTCCGGATTATACTCCAGGCGGACAGTCATTATGGATATTAAGTGTAAGTCAAGAAGCTCCTTCTCAAGTGTATCTTCTTTTACGACATCTTTCAAGACAACCAGAATTTCAACTAAAATAAAACCTACGATTATGTGCGATACTCACGATACAACCCCATATAAAGGCCTTGAACATGATGGCCACGATCAAGAACACAAAGCATGGAGCAGACGTTCATTTCTCCAGGCATTAGGAATAGCAGGTTCCGGCTCAATGGTACTGGGCAGTAATTTGCTTACGGCATCCGCACCATCACCTTTGACTTCGGCCATTGCCGCGGCAGAAACAGATAACATTCTAATTTTAATTAGATTATCTGGAGGTAATGATGGTCTGAGTACGGTAATACCAATGGAACAATATGATGCTTATAGAAATGCAAGACCTAACATCTATATTCCTGAAAGTAAGGTTTTAAAATTGACGGACGAATTCGGCGTCCCATCCTATATGAGTTCATTGCAACCTATGTGGGGTGATGGGCAGTTTAAGGCCGTACATGGTGTTGGATATGAAGGACAAAGTCTTTCACACTTTACAGGTTCTGATATTTTTGCTAATACCGATTTGACAACCACAGGGTTTTCTGGTTTGGATACCGGATGGATGGGTAGGCATTTTGAATACCTATATCCAGATTATTTATCGGATATGGCTGGGAGTAGACCTGAAGGGCCAGCTGCAATACAAGTTGGAAACTATGGTAGTTTGGTTTTTGAAGGTGAAGAAACCAATTATGCATTTGTTACCAATAATATAGACCAGTTAGAACAAATTGCAGAAACGGGATTGCAATATTCAGTAGATGAAGCGCTATTCGATGATTGTATGTATGGTGATCAACTAAGATACTTAAGAGGTGTCTCAAACGTCACTAATGAATATGCAGGAAAAATACACGAAGCTTATTTACGAGGTCAAAATCAAGTTGAATATCAAGACAATGGTTTTGCAAGACAGTTGGCGATTTTGGCCCGATTGATCAAAGGAAATTTAGGCACGAAAGTGTATATGATCTCTATGGGTGGATTTGACACCCATGGTAATCAGCCATTAGCCCATGAGCGTTTAATGACCAATTTATCGATTGCTGTAGATAATTTTTATGATGATTTGGCTTTTACCCAACAAGATGAGAAAGTATTAAGTATGACTTTTTCTGAATTTGGAAGACGAATTTTTGAAAATGGTTCCAATGGTACGGACCATGGTAAGGCTGCACCTACCCTATTCTTTGGTTCAGGCTTAAATGGCAGTGCCTTTGTTGGAGATCATCCAACATTGGATAATCCAGATGGTCGAGGTAATTTGGAATATACAATGGACTTTAGGGACCTCTATGCCACGGTACTGGCAGAATGGTTATGTGTTGATATTCCATTGGTAGAACAACATTTATTAAATCACCCATATACACCAGTAAATCTTGGATTTAACTGTAGCGGTATTGATTTTCCCGACATTGTTTACAGTGATGGTATGCCTACTTTGCCTACACAACCAGACCCTACTGACCCAACACCATTTGATCCTGAGTTGCTGGAGGCTATAGTTCACAAACCATTCTACCCAACGGATAGTACACCCCATATTTACCTGGAAATGCCATTTAGTGCACACGTAGATATTCAGTTGTACAATATACTAGGTCAGAATGTAGGTACGATTTTCAACGAAATGATGTTTGAAGGATCAACTGAGATAAATATTAGAGAAAGAATGCCAAGTCATTTATCTACAGGAAAATATATTTATCGCATTAATGTACAGAATAAAAAAATGAGCAAATCAGTAATGGTTGCTTAAACGACCCCCACTTCTGGAAGAGCCTTCGACAGTATCATTATGATATTTCGGAGGCTCTCCTTTTTTAGGTAAATCTAGGCTGCACGAAGCAAAATCTGTATTTTTGGGGCTTAATTTGCAACATTAATGGCAGAAGAAGTAAAAAGTCCGGCTCGGTATACCATTACCGCAGCATTACCCTATACCAATGGCCCAATTCATATTGGTCATTTGGCAGGTGTTTACGTTCCAGCTGATATTTATTCAAGATACCTCAGATTAACAGGTAAAGATGTTGCTTTTGTCTGTGGGAGTGACGAGCATGGGGTTGCTATTTCAATGAAAGCTAAGAAAGAAGGGGTGACTCCAAAGGATGTCATCGATAAATACCATGCCATCATCAAAAAATCTTTTGTTGATTTCGGTATAACTTTTGACAATTACTCCAGAACTTCAGCAGAGATTCACCACAAAACGGCCTCGGAATTTTTTGTAAAATTATATGAACAAGGCGATTTTATCGAAGAAACCACGGCCCAATTATATGATGAGGAAGCCGGTCAATTTTTAGCTGATCGCTTTGTCGTTGGTACTTGTCCCAGATGTGGGCACGAAGAAGCTTACGGAGATCAATGCGAGAATTGTGGATCAACTCTAAATGCCACAGACCTGATAAATCCTAAGTCCACAATTACCGGTGGTGTACCGACCTTAAAAGAGACTAAACACTGGTTTCTACCCTTGGATAGGTACGAAGATTTTTTAAAAAAGTGGATTCTTGAAGGGCATAAAAAAGATTGGAAACCCAATGTATATGGTCAATGTAAATCATGGATCGATGACGGGTTGAAACCTAGGGCAGTAACCCGCGATTTGGACTGGGGCATACCAGTTCCCGTAAAAGGGGGTGAAGACAAAGTGCTCTATGTTTGGTTTGATGCACCTATCGGCTATATTTCCTCTACTAAGGAATGGGCAAAACGTGAAGGCAAGGATTGGGAGCCGTACTGGAAAGATAAGGACACTAAATTAGTGCATTTCATCGGTAAGGATAACATCGTTTTCCACTGTATTATATTCCCTAGTATACTCAAAGCCCATGGTGATTATATATTGCCGGAAAATGTACCCGCCAATGAGTTTTTGAACTTAGAAGGTAATAAGTTGTCAACTTCTAAAAACTGGGCGGTTTGGCTGCATGAATATTTGGAGGAATTTCCGGATATGCAAGATGTATTGCGATATACCTTGACTGCAAATGCTCCCGAAACGAAAGACAATGATTTTACCTGGAAAGATTTTCAAGCACGCAACAACAATGAGCTTGTTGCCATTTTTGGCAACTTCATCAACCGTGTAGTTGTATTGACCAATAAATATTACGAAGGACAGGTTCCACCTGCTGGAAATTTATTGGATGTGGATAAGGAGACTTTAGCGGAGCTCAATAAATATCCTGAAATAATTTCAAGCTCCCTAGAAAGATACCGCTTCCGTGAGGCAAGTCAGGAGCTAATGAACTTAGCCCGTTTGGGCAATAAGTATCTGGCCGATGAAGAACCTTGGAAGGTAATCAAGGAAAATGCAGAACGTGTGAAAACCATCATGCACGTAGCCCTTCAGATTGCTGCTGGATTAGCTGTTTTGAGCGAACCCTTTTTGCCATTTACATCTGAAAAACTTAAGGGTATTCTCCGTCTTAACGAGGAGGGGAACTACGAAGTTACCTCTAAGGAGATTGCCACTGCCCATAATAATGGTCTTCGCAGTAACAGTTTACAATGGACCGATGTTTCCAAAAAAGAGACCTTACTCCCAGCTGGACACCAAATCGGTAAAGCAGAATTACTCTATCGTAAAATAGAGGATAAAGAAATACAGCTCCAATTAGATAAATTGGAAGCGACGAAAAAAGCCAACGAAAACGAAAACAAAACACTTATGCCGCAAAAGGACACCATCACTTTCGACGATTTCTCCAAACTGGATATGAGAGTAGGAACCATCGTAGAAGCCGAAAAAATGGCCAAGACCAAAAAGCTCCTAATACTAAAAGTCGACACGGGTCTTGATACTAGAACCATAGTCTCGGGTATTGCTGAAAGTTTTAACCCAGAAGAAATCGTAGGCAAAAGAGTAACCGTTTTGATCAACTTGGCTCCACGTACTCTGCGAGGTGTTGATAGCGAGGGAATGATCTTAATGACCGAGAACAGTGATGGTAAATTAGTATTTGTCAACCCCGATGAAGAGGGTGTTGGGAATGGGTTGACTATTAATTAGATCTAGAGAGCGTAAAAAGGGTTTAAACCGAACGCAATTAGCTATTATTGAATCCTCTTCCATGAAGTAAATAGGAATTATCAGGTCTCGACGTTGCCTACCGTCAGGCAAGGTGCGCTTGACTGGACATCGGAGCTCTATTAAACAAAAAATAATGCAACTCATAAGTTACATTGCCAAAAACACCCAACTCCCAGAAAAGGGAGTGCAAAATACCGTTGAGCTTCTAAATGAGGATTGTACCCTGCCCTTCATCTCTAGGTATAGAAAAGAACGCACTGGGAACTTGGATGAGGTTCAAATTGGAGCCATTGTACAATTCAAAGCCCAATTCGAGGCCTTGGAAAAACGCAAGGCTTCAATCATCAAAACCTTGGAAGAACAAGAAGTACTAAATGATGAACTTCGTTCAAGAATTGAAGCTGTACAGGACTTAACCACCTTAGAGGATATCTACCTCCCCTTCAAAAAAAGCAAAAAGACCAAAGCTGAGACCGCACGTCAAAACGGACTGGAACCCTTGGCCAAGATCATCATGGCACAAAACAATGATGAGATTGATTTTGAAGCCTCAAAATTTATAAATGATTCGGTCCAAAACGAAAATATGGCACTTGAAGGTGCTCGACATATAATTGCTGAATGGATCAATGAACGTTCCGACATACGCTATCAAATACGACATCAGCTCGAGAAATTCGCCCAAATAACCACAAAGGTCATCGCTACTAAAAAAGAAGAAGAAAAAGCCCAAAAGTTCCGGGATTATTTTGATTGGAGCGAATCATTGAACCGATGCCCATCGCATAGGCTTTTGGCCATACTACGTGCTGAAAACGAAGGATTTATTCGAGTTAAGATTGAAATAGATGCTGAACGCGCCATTAAAAAAATCGAAGATCAAATTATAAAAAGACACAATGCATGTGCATCCCAAATAAATATGGCCATTCAGGATGGGTATAAACGATTATTGTTTCCTTCCTTATCCAACGAATTAGTAAAAAAAGCCAAAGAAAAAGCGGATGATTCGGCCATACAGGTGTTCTCCAAAAACCTCAGGCAACTGCTATTGGGTGCCCCTTTGGGTGAAAAGCGAATTCTCGCGATAGATCCTGGTTTTAGATCAGGATGTAAAGTGGTTTGTTTAAGTGCCCAAGGTGATTTGTTACATAATGAGACGATTTACCCCCATGCCCCGAAAAATGATGGGAAAGGGGCCATTAAAAAGATAAGTTCGTTGACCGATGCCTATAAAATAGAAGCCATTGCAATCGGTAATGGAACTGCCTCACGGGAAACAGAACACTTGGTGAAACGTATTCAATTTAGAAATCCCATTGAGGTTTTTGTGGTGAGTGAAGCCGGGGCTTCCATATATTCAGCATCAAAAATTGCCCGTGACGAATTTCCCAATTATGATGTGACCGTTCGTGGTGCAGTATCCATTGGAAGAAGATTGGCAGACCCTTTGGCCGAACTGGTGAAAATTGACCCAAAATCTATCGGAGTTGGACAATATCAACACGATGTGGACCAAAACAAGCTCAAAACCTCATTGGATACCGTTGTTGAAAGTTGTGTAAATGCAGTCGGCGTAAATATTAATACGGCGAGTGTTCCATTATTGAGTTATGTTTCGGGCATTAGCCCAAAACTGGCAGAGAATATCGTAGATTACAGAAATGATAATGGGGCGTTTACAAGCCGGGAGGCAATTAAAAAAGTAGCTCGATTGGGCGGTAAGGCCTATGAACAATGTGCTGCATTTTTACGCATAAAAGAAGCAAAAAACCCTTTGGATGATTCTGCTGTACATCCTGAAAGTTATGGCATTGTCGAAAAAATGGCCAAGGACCTCCGAAAAAGGGTTTCAGACTTAATCGGGAACAAAGAACTGCTACAGGGTATAGCTTTAAATACCTATTGTACAGAAAATATTGGACTTTTTACCTTAAAGGATATTGTTCAGGAATTGGAAAAACCCGGTTTGGACACTCGTGAAAAAGCCAAAATCTTCACCTTTAATCAAAATATAAGATCAATTACCGATCTGCACGAAGGACAATTACTCCCTGGTATCGTAAACAACATTACCAATTTTGGTTGTTTTGTTGATATTGGTATCAAGGAAAGTGGACTGATCCATGTTTCAAACTTATCGGATTCTTTTGTAATAGACGTAAATGAACATGTAAGTCTACACCAACAGATTATTGTAAAGGTTCTTGATATTGACGTGCCTAGGAAACGAATCCAACTTAAATTACACAGATAGAAATTACTATTTTCAAGGATTGATAATTGTCAGTTAAACAGGTTAATATTCTTTGTAATTTTATACAAATTAAAAATTATGTTATCCAAGAAGTTAGAAAAGGCCCTCAACAACCAAATACAGATTGAGGCAGAATCATCCCAAGTATATTTATCAATGGCTTCGTGGGCTGAAGTCAAAGGATTAGAGGGCATTGCAACCTTTATGTATGATCAATCAGACGAAGAGCGAATGCATATGCTTAAATTAATAAAATTTGTGAACGAACGTGGAGGCCATGCAAAAGTTGCAACTTTGGATGCCCCAAAATTTGATTTCGGCACCTTTCAAAAAATGTTCCAGGAACTATTGGAGCATGAAATTTTTGTATCAAATAGCATTAATGAGCTAGTACATATTACCCTTCAGGAAAAAGACTACGCCACACATAACTTTTTACAATGGTATGTGGCCGAACAAATAGAGGAAGAGGCATTGGCAAGAAATATTTTAGATAAAATAAATCTTATAGGCAATGATAAAGGTGGACTGTACTTGTTTGACCGTGATGTACAGCAAATTACGGCAAATAGTGCTGCAGCGCCTCCAGGGGCTTAGCGATTTAAGACCGCAATATTGTTTTAATCGGGTTCCCATTCCAAGGATATTTTTAATTCAGTATCTTACTGTAGAAATTTATACGCCTATCCGAAAGGAGTAACCCAATAAAACCACATTATGAAGTCAATCGTACTTTTTTTTACGGTCCTTTTGCATTTTGCGACTGTTGCCCAAACGGCATCTGTAAAATTCTCGCCACCTCTAGCTGAAGCAACCCCAGAGAGTGTAGCCATGTCTTCAGAACGATTGGCGCGTATTGATGATATGCTACAACAAGCCGTAGCAAATGAAGACCTTCCTGGAATTGTAGCCTTAATTGCCCGAAATGGAAAAATTGTGTTTCATAATGCCTACGGTATGGCAGATAATTCCGAAACTAGGGCTATGGAAAATGATGCTATATTTAGAATAGCCTCACAGACCAAGGCAATTACTTCAACGGCTGTAATGATGTTATGGGAAGAGGGAAACTTTAGACTGGATGATCACATTTCAAAGTACATTCCCGAATTTGGTGAAGCACAAATATTAGACACTTTTAATGAACAGGATTCCACCTATACCACCAAACCTGCTAAAGACCAAATAACGATTCGGGACTTGATTACACACACATCAGGAATAGGATATGGCGTAATTGATGGAGATGCCCGGATTAAAAAAATATATGCAAAGGCGGGGATTACCGATCTTTTTACCACTGAAAACATCAGTATTGAAGAAAGTGTTAAAAAACTGGCGAAACTACCCCTACACCATAACCCTGGGGATAAGTTTACCTATAGCGAGGGTTTGGACGTACTTGGCTATTTTATTGAGGTTGTCTCAGGAATGCCTTTTGATAAATTTTTGAGAACCCGAATATTTGAACCTTTGGGCATGGATGATACCTGGTTTTATCTTCCCAGAAACAAACACAATCGTCTGGTTTCGGTACAACATAAAGTAGATGGAAAATGGGATAAATACCCGATTACCTTTTATGACACCGACTACCCTAAAACTGGTGAGAAACGTTTTTTTTCAGGTGGAGCTGGTCTTTCAAGTACAGCAAAAGACTATGCCACTTTCCTTCAGATGTATTTGAACCAAGGGGAATTAAACGGCAAACGTATCTTAAGCAGAACCACCGTACAGAGTATTATGGGTAACCAAGTTGGTGATTTGTTCAGTGATGGTAGTAGATTTTATGGGTTGGCCTTTGGGGTAGTGACCGCAAAAGGCCAGGATTCTGGTGGGGAAGGTAGTATTGGTACTTTTGAATGGGGAGGATATTTCAACACCCAATATTTTGCCGATCCCAAAGAGCAGCTAATTGGCATTCTAATGAAGCAGACACAAGGTCCTGTTAATGATGAAACCGGCTGGAAATTCCGGCAGATGATTGGAGCAGCGGTTGATGATTGAATTTTTGTTAATGAATTATTTCTATTCTATCCTTACATAATGTCAGTCTGAGCGCAGTCGAAGACATTATGCTTTTCAATCTGGTTTATATTTTGAATGGGTGTAATTTCTGCATTCAGAGAGCAATTGAATTTTATCAAAATCCCCATTTATTAAGGCCATCTTTTTTGCTCTTGTCCAACCCTTAATCCTTTTTTCGAAAAGAATGGCTTGCGTCACATCTGTGAATTCTAATAAATATTCAATTTTTAATGGTCTTCGTTTAAACGTATAACAAGTTCTAAAATAACCTTGTTGATGTTTTCTCCATCTTTGATCAAAATTACCAG
>JBATIW010000295.1:0-7019 GCA_049668005.1 Maribacter sp. | reverse complement strand
GTGCATATACTTTGCCATTGATTTTCGAGCTTACGGTGAAGTCTTTTGTTGCTATTTGTGATGTTTTAAAGTTGTTTTGTGCTTGCCTTACCTGTGTCTCCAGTTCATTTTTGGTACGCTTATATTTGTTTTGCAATAAAAGAAGCCTATTCTGCGAAAGCTCATAGGCAAGTTTTCTATTATCAAAATCTATTTTAGAACCTATTTGCTGTTCCCAAAGGTTTTTTTGCCTGAAGTAGTTTATTGAGTCACTTTTCAAAGACAATTTCACGGCGCTTATTTCGTCTTGTATACCACTTAGAACTGTGGCACTTCCCTCATAATTTTCTTTGGCCAGTTGCAATGCCAGTCTTGCATTTTCAGTGTTCAATTTTGGGGCATTGTTAATTATCTGTAGAATAGGCTGTCCCTTTCTTACCACATCCCCTTCTTCAAGTAGATTATTGTCCAGAATACCTCCTACGGCCGCATAGGCTTGGTATAAACTATCAGGCTGAACTGTTACCGAGGAGTATACGGATTCGGTCATCGTTATTTTGGCCGGCAGTATTTTTTCAGAATCCGATACACAGGAAATGAGGTGTAATGATAAGAATAGTATTATAGCTCTAGGAATCATACGAAATGTCTTTTACTATAAAAATATGAAACTTAAGAAAAGCCTTTGTAAAGATGAAGGGGTAACATAATACCCTGAATATTGTTTTTTTAAAATGATATTTGTCATCTTTTAGAATTTATGGTATTATTAGATTAGCGCGCTAAAGAGCGGTTTTATGAAAGAAATGGTAATTAAATTGGGTAAACGGGTTTCAATAAACTGTTTGCCTTGCGTTTGTATTGGTATTGTGTATCTCTGGTTTGGGGCACTAAAGTTTTTTCCAGGTGTTAGCCCTGCTGAAACCATTGCCTTAGACACTATATCTGGACTTACATTCGGAATGTTCACACCTAAAGTCTCCATTATGCTATTGGCAATTTGGGAAACGGTCATCGGTTTCTTATTGATTGTGGGATTGTTTAATAGAGTTGCGTTGAATCTGGCCATCGTACACATGGTTCTAACCTTTACACCTTTTTTGTTTTTTCCTGAACTTACGTTCACTGAGGCTCCTTTTGGACTTACATTATTGGGACAATACATCATAAAGAATATTGTATTTCTCGCTATAATGGTCTTTTTGATTTCTAAAGAGCGAAAAAAGAACGGCAGACTTTTTAATTAGCAATAGCCGGGTTACATACTATTCATAGATTCGCAGTTTATTCTTTAGTGAGACGATTTCACTTTGCATGCGCTCAATGCGTTCCAATAGGTCGTGAATAACTTCGATACCTTCGAGATTAATATCGAGGTCTGAATGTAGACGGATTATTTTTTCGGCCTTTGGAAGTTCTTCATTTGAGAGATATTGAACATTCGCTTTTTGGAAAATTTCGATTAATCCAAATTCGTGAAGTTGAAACATGAACTGTGCAGTGACCCCATGACTGATGCAAAATTCATTGACCGCTATATAATTATACTGTTCCATTATTGAGTTGCTTTTATTGAGGCTAATTCCTTGAAAAGTTCTTTTTCCCTTGTGGTTAAATGGGTTGGTGTCTTTACCCTATATGTAATGAACAGATCACCGAATTGCCCTTCGCTTTTATAGACTGGAAATCCTTTTGATTTAAGCTTCACTTTGGTTCCATTTTGGGTTTCGGGTTTTACCTTAAGTTTGACTTTTCCGTCAAAAGTATCAACCATTATTTCACCGCCCAGTACGGCAGTATAAAGGTCTAGATCTATGGTTTTATGTAGATTGTCCCCATCGCGTTTAAACCCTGAATTATTTTCAATGGAGAAGGTAATAAACAAATCGCCTTTTGGCCCTCCATTGCGACCAGGGCCACCATGCCCTTTGATTTTTATGGTTTGCCCATTTTCAATTCCCGCAGGTATGGTTATGCGAATGTTCTTTCCATTGACCGAAAGCGTTCGTTTATGGGTAGTGTAAACATCATTCAATTTCAGTTTCAGCTCGGTATTGAAATCCTGCCCACGAAATTTGACCTGTCTTCCTCCTGAAAAACCAGCAGAAGATCTACCTCCGAACATAGATTCAAAAAAGTCAGAAAAATCATGTTCCCCAAATCCCCCGAAATCCTGGGTTTGGTAGCCCCTTTGTTGTTGGGCCTTTCTTGCTTTTTTTATCTCATCGGCGTGTTGCCAATCTTTGCCGTATTCATCATATTTTTTTCGATTTTCAACATTACCCAAAACTTCATTGGCTTCATTTATCTGTTTAAACCTTCGTTCTGCTTCAGGATTATTTGGGTTTACGTCAGGATGATATTTTCTCGCAAGTTTGCGATAGGCCTTTTTAATATCGTTTTGTGAGGCTCCTTTTGTGACACCTAAGGTTTTATAGTAGTCAATGTATTCCATCTGCTACACTTTTTCTAATCTGATTACAAGGAATGTATTCTCAAGGATTAATTGCTATCTACGATGAACAAAATGTTCATTGTCCCTTACTTTCTGTAGCATATGTTCAGTTAATAGAAGCATCTCTTTCTTAACTATCTTAAAGTCCTTCCCAAGTTGTAAGTTACGGTTTTCAATACAGGATTGTTCTTTCAAAATGGCATCATGGTCATGGCGGGAAGCTACTTTAATAATGTCAATTAAATGAGTTTGCTGGTCTTTCACCTTTTTTTTGAGCGAATCGAAATCAAAACATAAATCCTGAAATTTTATGATGCTTTCACGCATTTCATCCAAATTCTCATTTTTCACTAATTCGTCAAAGTACCTATCCAAGAGTTGCTGTAAAAAACGCAGGTCCTTTGAGTAGCAAGCCAGATCTGATTTTACTTTTTCACATTTTAAATAATGGTTTTTCCACTCTGTTGGTTTATTTAAGATATCCGAAGTATGTTGCGTTTTTTCCATGATAAATGATTTATATTAAAATTACATGCAACATTGTTTATAGAATATGATTAATGTCATAAGACTACAGTTCGTCTTGAATTAACTTACATCTATATACCACAATAGTTCATTGAACATGAAAATTATGAGAAAGGTTTTATTGATAGAAGATGATTCGGTTCTCAGGGAAAATACGGCTGAGTTACTGGAGCTTTCAGGATATAAGGTTTTAACAGCTGCTAATGGAAGGAAAGGTGTTAGGGCAGCTAAAAAACATTTACCCAACGTTATAGTCTGTGATATAATGATGCCGGAATTAGATGGTTATGGTGTTTTAATCCAATTGGGAAAAGATGAATCAACAATGCATATTCCTTTTATATTCTTGTCCGCAAAGACTGAAAAAGAAGACGTTCGTAAGGGAATGAATTTGGGGGCTGATGATTATTTAACGAAACCATTTGAAGAGATCGATCTTATAAATGCCATTGAAAGTAGGTTGGCAAGAGTTGAAATATTAAAAGAACAGCAAAGATCTGAAAATAGAAATTTAAATGATGATGAGATAAAGACGATCCATGAGTTCAAGAATTTTATTGATGATAATGGTGACGAATTCGAGTTTTTACAAGGCGAGGAAATATATCGGGAAGGGGCTAATGTCCATATGGTTTACTTGATTATAAAGGGCATTGTAAAAACACATAAATTAGATGAGAATGGGAAGGAACTGATCACTGGCATTTATAATGCCGATGAGTTCTTTGGATTTACCTCTTTTACTGCCAATGCGGTATATGAAGAATATGCGACAGCAATGGAAGACACCGAACTTGTTGGGATCAATAAATACAAATTGACTAGCGTATTGCAAGAAAACCACGGACTTGCCATGGAATTGATGCATATATTGGCTGAAAGCCTAACTGATGCCAAACAACAATTATTGGAAATGGCCTATGGTTCGGTGCGTAAAAAAACCGCAAGTACCATATTAAAATTCGCTGATAAACTTCAACAAGACAATCAGGGAAATTTACATATTCTTCGTAGTGATTTGGCAAGTGTGGCAGGGATGGCCACCGAAACCTTAATACGTACACTTTCCAGTTTTAAAAAAGAAGGACTGATAAGTATGGAGGATCACAGCATAAGAATTCTTGATGTAGAAACCTTAAAACGTATCTACTGAGTAGCTGTACTGGTTTTTTGGATATGATGGTAATCATTTTTTTGTATAGCCCTGTGCTGTACATTTAACACCAAAACCATAATGAGTTCAGAAATGATGCAAATATTAGTCCCTACCGATTTTTCAAAAAATGCTTGGAATGCCTTAAAATATGGACTTGATCTATATAGTGGTGTTAACTGTACTTTTTATCTTCTACACGTAAACCCTATTCCCACATATTCTGGTGCGGCTACTTCAGTAAGGGCATCATCAAAGATGGCGCAAGCAGCCATCCTTAAAGAAACCAAAGAAAGTCTTGATTACCTGCTCTTGCGTATAGATAATCTTCCAAAGAATACAAAGCATTCTTTCATTACTATTGCATTGCACGACTTTTTTGTTGATTCCATTAAGAGGGAAGTTGAAACCAAAAATATAGACTTGATTATAATGGGTACTAAGGGCTCATCAGGTCTTAAGAAAGTTACAATGGGCAGTAATACTGGAGATGTCATCACAAAAGTCAAATGCCCCTTATTGGCTGTGCCCGAAAATGCAGTATTCAAAAGGCCAAAGGAAATAGCCTTTCCTACAGACTATTTTTTGCGGTATAATCTAAAAGTGCTCGACACACTTATTGAAATGGCCACCTTAAACAATGCTGCCTTGCGAGTTCTTCATGTTTTCAAAAAGGGTGAGGTTTTGAGCGATGAACAACAGAAAAACAAAGATTTTTTAAATGATTATTTGCAAGAAGTTGAACATAGCTTTCATTCATTGACCGGTACTGATCTCGAAACAGCTCTGCAATCCTTTACAGAAAGTAGGGATAGCGATATGATAGCCATGGTCGGAAAAAACTTAAATTTCTTTCAGCGCATACTTTTTAGACCCAAGATAGAGCAAATAAGTTATTACACGGATATTCCATTTCTTGTACTACATGAATAAGACGTAATGTTCAATTAGTTTTGGGACTGAATAATTTGAATTATGTCATTCTTCTGAAGAACGCCCGATTGTCGCCACACCTGTTTACCATCTTTAAATAGCAGCATAGTCGGCACTCCTTTTACTTGATATTTTGTGGCAATTGATTGATTCTTATCCACATCGATCTTTATGATTTTAACAGCATCGCCTAATTCTTCTTTTACATTTTTGAGAATGGGCCCCAACATTTTACAAGGGCCACACCAATCGGCAAAGAAGTCGACTAAAACGGGAGTTTCCGAACTGATTATTTCTTTAAAACTACGTTTCATAATATCTGGTTTGTGACTGCAAATTAATAAAATACACATGCCTATAAACTGACCAATATCATGGTTTAAGGATTTGATCGATGTTAACTTTGGTAAAACTAATAAATCTTGTGCCATGAGAAAGATATTGGTTCCCACAGATTTTTCAGATAATGCGTTTAACGCCTTAAAATATGCTTGTCAGGTTTTTAAATACGAAAAGTGTGAAATCTTTATCATGCACGCTTATGCCGATGCGGTTTATCAACAGGACAAATTAACCAAGCGAAGTCAATTGGATATAGTAAAGGAAGAAATTTCCCGAAATTCTGAGCAACATTTGAAGAAGGTAATGGAAGAGATCAAACACCATTATCCCAATCCACAGCATAATTTTAGAACGGTATCGGCTTTTGGTTCCTTGATTGATGAAGTAGATGATTTGGTTAATCAAGAGAACATGGATACTGTTGTCATGGCCACAAGGGGCGAAACAAATGATCGCAGTTTAACTTTTGGTAGTAATACGCTACAAGTCTTAAAGTATATAAGTTGTCCGGTATTGGCAATTCCTGAAGGATATGCATATCATGCACCTAAAGAGGTACTCTTTCCTACTAATTATTTGACACCTTATAAAAGGCGCGAATTAAAATTACTTTGCGAAATATCAGGCTCTTTCAGGTCTAACATACATATGCTGTATATTGATCCAATTAAAAAACTTTCGCTGCGCCAGGAAGACAATCAGCGATTTCTACGAGATTGTCTGCCCAAGGCCAAGTTATTGTACGAGACTACCCAGGAAAAAGACAAAACGATCGCCATCACCAAGTACATTGTTCATAAGGATATTGATTTGCTGGTCTTGGTAAACTCAAGACATTCTTTCCTAGAAGATATGCTGAGTCAATCAACTATTGATAAAATAGGACTACACATTAAAATTCCTTTTTTGGTCATGCAAAATTTATCCAGATAATTATAAAATCTTGAAAAATGAAACGTATAATTCTACCCACCGATTTTTCAGACAACGCATATAATGCGATTTGTTTCGCTATTAACCTTTTTGAGAAAGAAGAATGTACATTTTACTTGTTACATACTTATACGCCTGCAATTTATCAGGCTGAATATGTACTGCACAGTCCGGGACAGATTGGTTTAGGCGATATTTATCAGGAAAATTCATTGACCGAATTAAAAGATCTTAAGAAACAAATAATATCAGAGTTCAACAATAAGAAACACACTTTCATGGTGCATTCGGCATTTAATACCTTGGTTGATGAAATTTTGGAGACTGCCAGGAATGAAAATGCCGATATGGTAATTATGGGAACACAGGGCGCCACTGGTGCCAAAGAGATTTTAATTGGTACAAATACCGTACACGTTATAAAAAAAGCATGTTGTCCGGTAATTGCCATCCCGCCCAATTTTAAATATGAAACCCCAAAAGAGATCTTGTTCCCAACAGATTTAGGCATCGATTATCAAGAGGAACAGCTGAGAGCATTGAAATTCTTGGCGAAACAACATATTTCAAGAATTGATGTACTACATGTTTCTTCAGGTTATGCCCTTAATGAGGTGCAATTGAAAAATAAGGCTAAGTTAGACGGCATTTTTGACCAAATTGCCCACTTGTTCCATGAAATGCCTAATCAAGAGG
>JBATIW010000294.1:0-2583 GCA_049668005.1 Maribacter sp. | reverse complement strand
ATTCGTAAGTTATTGCTTCTTAATCCGTTCCATCTTTTAATCTGGCTCACCCCAACCCCATATCTGGCTGCAATCTTTCCGAGATAATCACCGCTTCGGACTTTATATCGTATTCGATCATCAGCCTTGACCAATTGCGGTAATGGTGATTCTTTGCTCTTTAATTGCTGATTTACATGTGCATAGATTGCTTCTTCATTCGCCACGAATTTACCCATAGCCGCCTTCGGCAATCGCAAAGCGTAATCCTTTCCTTTTACATAGGGTATGATATTTAATTTATAGGAAGGATTCAAGATCTTCAGTTCGTCGGTGCCTACGCCCACTAGTTCAGAAATCTGGTCGAATGTTATTAGGCTTTTTACATGAATAGTATCGGTCTCAAAATAAGTGCGGTCAACTTTCTGCGCTTTGATTCCGTGTTCCTCGGCATACTCGAACAAATACATCGTAGCCAAAAATGCCGGTACGTAACCTGCTGTTTCACGAGGAAGATTTCTGCGAATGTTCCAATAATTTTTATATCCTCCTGATCGTCGAATAGCTTTGTTCACATTTCCTGGACCAGAATTATATGCTGCCAATGCCAAATCCCAATCGTCAAAAATATCATAGAGTTTAGATAGGTATAAACAGGCAGCTTCTGTAGATTTTATGGGGTCGCTGCGTTCATCAACATAACTACTCACATCCAAGTTGTACATTTTACCAGTGCTATACATGAATTGCCATAGGCCCGTGGCACCAACCCTTGATCTGGCCTTTGGATTCAATGCTGATTCAACAATGGCCAAATATTTCATTTCCAAAGGAATATCATGGTTGTCCAATTGCTCTTCAAAAAGTGGGAAATAGAATTGACTTACAGTTAACATTCTTTCAATTAATCCTCGCTTACGAACCAAGAAAGACTTAATTACATTCTCTAATGAAGGGTTGTATACTACATTGAAAGGGGTCTTTTGATTTAACCTTGCCAATCGCAATTTAAGTGTATCGGTGTTCAGCGTACTTTCAGTTACGAGATTGTGGTCTGTATGAACTACCTCATGATACATATCGTCATAAAGGGCAGCACTCTCGTACAATTCCTTCATCCAAAGACTATCGTATTTCGCGGCAATTTCAATATCCTTTAAATCAAAGGTTTTTTTATCCCCTACTGCTATGACGGGCAACGTATTATCATTAATGGGATTTGCGGATTCCAAGAGTTCCATCTGCTTTACTCCCTCCATATCCATGGCTAATGTGTCCACTGGAATATCCTTGGCTTTGATTACTTCACCTAAATCGGTTGAAGCATCATTAACTTCTTGGGCAGCAATAGGAATTGCAAAGAATATGGCCAGAATTATACTTATGTACGTGTATTTAATTGAAACCATAAGACGTTCTTTAGTTACCGGGAACTAACGAAAATCGTATTTTTTTTTCAAAGAATAAAATATAAATACTTAAAGTATTGTTTTAGAACGCAAGTCCCGTTAATCGATAACGCCCTTACTCTTCTAATATTGCGGCTATTCCCGGTAATGTTTTGCCCTCTAAACTCTCGAGCATAGCCCCACCACCGGTAGAAACATAACTTACTTTTTCCTGGAATCCGAATTGCTTCACCGCAGCTACGGAATCCCCACCACCAACTAAAGAAAAAGCGCCGTTTTGAGTAGCTTCATCAATAAAATTACCAACACTGATCGTGCCCTTGGCAAACTTTTCCATTTCAAAAACACCTACTGGACCATTCCAGAGAATGGTTTTGCTTTTCAAAATGACATCCTTGAAGATCTCCAACGTTTTTGGGCCAGCATCCAAACCTTGCCAGCTAGCTGGAATTTTATCCACATCAACAATTTGGGTCTGTGCATCGTTACTAAAATCATTCGCAGCCAAAACATCTACAGGAAGATGAACCTGAACACCTTTTTCCTTTGCTTGGGCAAGTATGCTCAATGCGAGATCCATTTTATCATCCTCACAAATTGAATCGCCAACCTGACCCCCTTGGGCTTTGACAAAAGTATAGGTCATTCCACCCCCAATAATAAGATGGTCCACCTTGTCCAATATATTCTCAATAATGGTGATTTTTGAGGACACCTTAGCGCCACCTAAAATCGCCAAAACAGGTTTCTCTCCCGTGCGCATTACTTTTTCAATAGATTTTATCTCTTTGGCCAATAAATATCCGAAGCATTTTTGACCTGGAAAGAACTGGGCAACAATGGTCGTTGATGCATGTGCTCTATGTGCAGTACCAAACGCATCATTGATATAAACATCCCCCAATTTGGAGAGCTGTTTAGCAAAGCCAACATCCCCGGATGTTTCTTCACTATGAAAACGAAGGTTTTCCAATAATAAAACCTCTCCCTCCTGTAACTCGGCAACCGCTTTTTCGGCTTCTTCGCCTACACAATCCCCGACGAATTTTACCTGGACACCAATAATCTCCGAAAGCTTTCCGCAAATATGTTTTAGGGACATGTCTGTATTTCTTTGCCCTTTTGGTCTACCCAAATGACTCATAAGAACCGCACTGCCCCCATCTTCCAAAACTTTGATTATCGTGGGTTTAGC
>JBATIW010000293.1:0-2999 GCA_049668005.1 Maribacter sp. | reverse complement strand
TATCAAGGCCATAGCGGCTCATCCCCATGCCGCCTAAAGGCAATTTGGTTGCGGCATTATATCCATTATGGGTACTTATTTCAAAATCGGTAATCTTAACGGCTCCTGCTGCCAAGAGGTCTATTCCAAGATTCTTGAGATAGGGGTTTACCTCATTGGAAATATATTCACCACAAACCTTATGACGGGGATAGCTGTTGGTTTCAAAAAGAACGATATCATGGCCGTAGCGGGATAAATCTATGGCCGCCGTAAGTCCGGCCAGCCCACCTCCTATAATAATGATATCATGCACCTTCACTTGTGGGAAGTTACATATTTTCCAAAAAAAAACCCGACAATACTTGCCGGGATTCATCTTAAAGGGCGTTTAGTTTATCCCTTGGTTTTCTCTATTGCCTCTTCCTTGAGTTCCTCACTGGCAACAATGGCCAATTCAACCCTTCTATTCTTGGCTTTACCCTCAGCGGTCGCATTATCTGCCTTTGGCTGATTCTCACCATACCATTTCGTGGTAAAACGTGTTGGGCTAATAGCTTGTGCAATTAAATAATTAGTAACAGACTCAGCACGTTGCTGTGAAAGTTTCATATTATAGTCCTCTGGACCTGCGCTATCAGTATGGCCTTCAACCAGAACATTACTTTTAGGGTATTCTTTAAAAATACCTGCCAATTTATCCAAAGTAGTGGCGGAAGCACCTTTGACAGCCGACTTATTGGTGTCAAAATAAACACCGGCATCTTCTGTAAAGGTCACATTGATTCCCTCTCCTACTCTAGTTACTTCAGCTCCTGGAATCTCCTCCTCAATACGCTCGGCCTGGCGATCCATTTTATCACCGATGTAACCACCGGCCACACCCCCTACCACAGCACCGATAATGGCACCAAGGGCGGTATTGTTTCCTTTGCCAATATTGTTCCCAAGGATACCTCCTATTACGGCCCCACCTGAGGCTCCGATTACGGCTCCTTTTTGTTTTTTATTTGCATTCCTGGTTGCGCTACAGCTCGTTATCAAAGCCATGCACATGAATACATAAATACTCTTCCTTATTATATTCTTCATCTTCTATTTTTTTGTGAATTTGTATACGATGGTTACCGTTTCACCATCTACTTGATTGTTTGATTTTAAGGTCATATCCGTGGTAGTCAAGGAGGCTATATTTAGTCGATACCCCAAACCGCCTGATATATCCTTGTTTTTGGCATCAATGAATTTAAATTGCAACTGGCTAGTATAGTTCTCCTCACGATCAACAACCGACCAACGAATATATCGGTCTCCACCATTGCAAAGGCTTGAAGGCGCTATCGTATATCTTCCGGTACTGTTATTGTCCCTAAAGAACCAATTACTTCCCTCAAAACAAATATCCTGGGCATCGTTGAACAGGGTGGCGGAGAAATTACCAGTGTTGTTTTCATAGGAAACATCATTAAGAATCCAAGTGCCACTCAAGAGGTTTCGATTATCCCGTGCGCCTTTTGATACGGAGCAGGAAGTGACAAGAATCAATACTGCGCCAAGCAGTAAGAACAACTTTCTCATATGTATGATTTATGGTTAGGGAATATATACGTAAGATCTAGGGTATTGGATGTATTATTTCGATGAAATGTAGCTAAAAAATAATAAGTGTTCAATAAAAACCAATACCTGAATCAATAGGCCAATAATTCCAGTAAGGCAGGTTCAAAACGACCTTTGGATAAATAATTGTCCTCTAGGTTTTTAGCAAAAGGAATGGGTGTTTCCAAACTCGCAACCCTTTGTACAGGCGCATCCAAATATTCAAAACAGTTTTCCATGACCGATGCGGAAATATCACTGGCAATGCCACCAAAAAGACTATCTTCCTGCAGAATAATAAGCTTCCCTGTTTTCTTTACGGATGAATAAACGGCTTCAATATCCAAAGGTTGCAAGCACCTTAAATCAATCAGATCGGCACTGATTTCTGGATGTTTTTCCAAGGTTTCCAATGCCCAATGTACTCCTGCGCCATAGGAAACAATACTAATTTCCTTGCCTTCCTTTATTAAACTTGCCTTTCCTAACGGTAGGGTGTAATAATCAATGGGTACGTTTTGGCGTAAACTGCGGTACAAGGCTTTATGTTCAAAGAACAATACTGGATTTGGATCATTGATTGAAGTTGCCAATAAGCCTTTTGCATCATAAGGGAAGGCAGGATACACCACCTTTAAGCCCGGGGTTTTGGTAAACCAAGCTTCATTGGTCTGTGAATGAAAGGGGCCTGCAGCTACCCCACCGCCGCAAGGCATACGAATTACGACATCGGCATTTTCTCCCCATCTGTAATGTGATTTGGCAAGATAATTCACAACTGGATTGAAACCGGAACTCACAAAATCCGCGAATTGCATCTCCATTACAGCTTTCATTCCGTTGATAGAAAGTCCCATTGCAGCTGAAACAATTGCCGATTCGCAAATGGGCGTATTCCTTACGCGTTCCTTGCCAAAAGCCTTTACAAAGCCGTCTGTAATTTTGAAAACCCCGCCATAATCCGCAATATCCTGCCCCATAATGACCAAGTTTTCATGCTTTTCCATAGATTGTTTTAATCCGTCTGAAATAGCATCGACCAAGCGAATGTTATTTACAATTGAATTTGGTATAACATCCTCATATACAAACTCTTTGTAAACATTATTTAATTCTTTACCTGAATCAACTTCAACCTCATTTTCTGCAAAAGCAAGCTTCAAATTATCATCTATTTCGTGTATAATCTCCTTTTTAAAGGCAACTTCCTCCTCTTCCGAAAGAATCTTTTCATTATGAAGGTATTCCAAATAGTTTTCCAAAGGATCCTTGGCTGCCCATTGGTCCAATAAATTTTGAGGTACATATTTAGTGCCACTGGCTTCTTCATGACCGCGCATTCTAAAAGTTTTGAATTCCACCAAAACAGGCCTTGGTTTTTTTCTAATGCTTTTACAAAGTGCATCGACCCTGGTATAGAC
>JBATIW010000292.1:0-3450 GCA_049668005.1 Maribacter sp. | reverse complement strand
ACCTATGGCGATAAAAATCATCCTGAAGAGGACGTTGAGGGTCTATTGACCAAATTGGCTAAGAAGGCCATAACAGAAAGGGGCAATCTTATCATTCCCTCTTTTGCAGTGGAAAGATTACAGTCTTTAATGTATCAATTATGGTTGCTCTATAAAAAAAATAAAATCCCTAATATTCCGATTTTTGTGGATAGCCCTATGGGGAATAATGTGCTGTCGGTATTCCAAGAGTTTCCTGCTTGGCATAAACTATCCTTAAAAGAATATCATGCTATGTGCGAGCATGTGACGATAATCAGTTCTTATAAAGAGACCTGGGAAACCATTGATGATCCCAGGCCAAAAATCGTAATTGCAGGTAGTGGAATGGTAACAGGGGGAAGAGTACTTACCTATTTGAAACAGTTGATTGATGTTGCAAGTACAACAGTACTAATTGTGGGCTATCAGGCAGAAGGAACGCGCGGCAGAAGACTTTTGGAAGGCGCACAAGAGATAAAACTGTTTGGCAAGTACTATACTGTCAAAGCAGAAATTGCGCACTTGGAAAGTCTATCTGCCCACGCTGACCAATCTGAATTAATGCATTGGCTTGGAGAAATAAAGAATGTGCCAGAGCAGGTTTTCTTGGTACACGGCGAGCCGACCGCCTTAAATGCTTTCCGGGGTAAAATAACCGATGAATACGGTTGGCGTGTACAAATTCCCAAACTATTTGAACAATTAGAGTTGATAGTTTGAATTATGGAATGATATTTATCATTGGCTGGAACAAATGTCATTGATAGCTTTATAGAAATTCAGTGGGCATGGTTACCAAAAACAAATTCACAAAAGAGGATCAAACAAATAAAATTGAGGAATTGCATGGGGATTTCCAACAATGGAAGTCGCATTTATACCTGATGCAAGATGAACTCACCTTTATTGAGCATTTGCTAAACTCCTATATTTTTGAACCGAACACCCCTAACTTATTTGAACGCCTTCAGGATTTTCAAACTAGATTGAAAAAAGCTAAAGCCAATAGGAAAGAGGTTTGTGAAGTGATTGCCAAACATGAAAAAGATCTGGGTGGAATGATCCAATGTACTGATATTGCCTGTGACAATGCGTATTATCAAAAGCACGATAAAACCAAAGCGGAATCAGTTATGTGTTTGGAAAATTTTCAAAACCTTAAATCTGAGATCTTTGAATATGCGGGGGGTATTCTCAAACGAAGAAAACCACATCAATGAACAATACAATAAGATAAAGAAACTACACAGTTATTAAAATCCTTTCCAATTCATCTTTTTTTAATCTGCTCATTGGTAATTTGGTGCCATCTACTTCAACCTTATTGGCACTCCAATTGTCCACCTTGTTCACATTGACAATATAGGATTTATGAATTCTAACGAATAGCTTATCTGGCATTCTGTTTAAAAATGCTTTCATAGTCGATAGCACTAGAAAATCACCTTCGTTTGTAACTAATTTAATATAATCACCAAAAGCTTGAATCCATTTAATTGAACTCAGGTAAACCTTCTTTTTTTGAAGATTTACGGAAACATAAACAAAATCCCCTTCCTCTTTTATACTGGTTAAATTGTTTTGTTTGGTCAAGGCACGATTAATCGCTGTATTAAAACGGACTCTTTTAACGGGCTTCTGTAAATAGTCTATAATATCGTAATCGAATGCCTTTAATGCATAATCAGCACTATTTGAGATTAGGATGATCATTGGAGGCTCTTCCAAGGATTCCAAGAGATCGAAACCACTAACTATGGGTAGCTCAATATCCAGCAGTATCAAATCTACTTTGTTTTTGCGAATGCTGCTCAGCGCAAGGATGCCATTGTCATAATCACCCACCAAGTTTAAATTGGAATGTTCTTTCACCAATTTAGTGAATACCGTCCGTTGGGTTTCAGAGTCTTCAACAATTATAGTATTCAAAGTCTTGTTTATCATGCTAAAGCACTTGGCAATATTAGAAGCCTAATATTATGTTATAACTGCAAATTATGCCTGTAATCATCGATAGACATTGAAAAAAAGGCAGAAATAAAATTCAAAAATACAGTTAATAAAGTTGATTACAGATGATTATCGTCATATAATTATAATAAACCATGTTGAAATTTAAAAATGTTGGTTCATCCAAAATCCCATAATAGTTATATCGCCTGATTTAAATCATTCTTAATAGCGTGGAAAAGCTATAATTTAGAATGGGAGAGTATAGCGCTTCCACTGTGGAAGTATCCCTTGATCAATATGATTATTAACCTTTAAAAGTTATAGAAAATGAAAACCAAAAAAAAGATTTATAGGTATTTGGAATGGAAAAGCCCTGGAGAAATGCATCAGACCTCCCTCGAGTGGATTTCCGAACTTAAATTCATAAAAGACGAAAAATTATTCCTTAACGATTTGATTAAATCCTACACCTTACAGATTACTGGTCTGGGATTATTCGAAGAAAGCAGAAAACTGATAACGGCAATTTCAAATTCTGAGTTAGAGCTTGAAATTTTATTAAAAAAAGTGCGTGCTCACGAAAATCAACTTTCAATAATGCTTGATGATGTTGATCAACCCAAAATGGAAAAAGCCTATACCGAAACACATAGGGATTTGATTTTCACCATTGATACCTACTTGCTTGAATATCGAAAATTGAAGGGTAGTTTGTTCCAAATGATATCTAAAGTAATGAAGAAGGAAAAACAAAAAAGATTATTGAACTAAAGTTTAATTTAAAATAGGAACCATGAAAAAGTTGAGCATAGTAGTTTTGATTGCAATAATGGGCTGTTCTTCGGCTGAATTGGTTGAAAACTGGAAAAATCCCGATATCGTTCTTTTTGATGCGAATAAAGTATTGATTGTAGGGATGGCCCAAGATGAGGACGCTAGGGACGATTATGAAACTAAATTGCACAAAGAATTTAAGCAAAGGGGCGTGGAGTCTATGAGGAGCTTGGATTTGTTCGATGTTGAATTCACGTCATCAGAAAGGTCTGAACAAGAATTGGCCGATGTTGAGCAGCAATTATTGGATAAGGATTTTGATGCCATTTTGTTCACTAAGGTAGTTGGTATTGAGACTGTGGAAAATTTTAGAAGATCAATAGACAATTTGGATAGTTACTATGGGGGTTTTGAAGATGATTATCTAAGTCATCAAAACATTTATTATGACCCGGAATACTACGATGAGTTTACCATTTATCATGCAGAAACTTCATTATACTGCATTTGTGAAGGTAAAGAACGCGAATTAATCTGGAGGGGCTCAATTGATATTACCGATCCAATAGATGTTAAGAAGACTATCAATGACTATGTGAAATTGGTGATAATGGCGATGGAGGAACAAGACCTTATTTTCAGAAAGGAAGCAAAAAATGAAGTTACTAGTTTATAGCGCCAAGGATTTTTAAATACCTTTTT
>JBATIW010000291.1:0-2807 GCA_049668005.1 Maribacter sp. | reverse complement strand
ATTTAAAGAGTTTATTGAGAAACATAGCGAAAAAGATCCAGCAAATTTGGCAGACTTGTATGCCTTTCGCGGTGAAATTGATCAATCCTTTTTTTGGTTGAATAGAGCCGTTGAAATTAAAGATCCGGTCTTGCTAGAGGCACTGGCCTACCCTTCATTTAAGATCCTGCATAAAGACCCACGATGGAATGCACTTATAAATAGTATGGGGTTGCCCAAAGACCATGGGTACCCAATGGATTAAAATGAAAAGTAGCATAATAAGAATGATTCGGTAAATCTGAGGGGTAACTAGAATCAAGATACTACTTGTTATTAATGCTGAAACAAGAAATAGTAGTTAAAATAGGATTTCTTAAATGCCTAAGATATCTTGGGAAGAACAACCAACGACGCCTTATGACCAAGCTCCTACCATTAGCAAACAGGCTTTCACTATGAAAGCGTTGCTGATGTATAAATACCGCTATCATTTAAATCTTATATGTATCTTCGATAAACTTAAATTCGAACATTTTTTGGCATTCTGTACGCGACAGGTTTTTATACTTTTAAAGAAATAACTATGAACATCACAAAAAATATGACCTTGTTTTTTTCCCTTCTCCTATCTGGTGGCATCGCTCTTGCCCAAAACCAGCCATGGCAGGGAAAATTTGAGCCTATTGATAACATGATTGCCCCTCCTAATAGCTACAGGGCGGCAAGTGGGGCTCCAGGAAGCGCATATTGGCAGCAACGTGCCGATTACAAAATCAAAGCACGCTTAGATGAAGCGAATAATACGATTACGGGAGAAGAAACCATTACCTACTATAATAATTCCCCAGATGATCTGACTTATCTCTGGATACAGTTGGAACAGAATGTGAACAGGAAAGGAAATGAGGATTTTGGTTACTTTAATAATAATATAAAAGATTCCATAAATGCACGCCAAATGCAGTTCCTTACTAGAGCTATCGACTTTCCGGCAGGCTATACCATTAAATATATAAAAGATACGAATGGTAACGCTTTGAAATCATTGGTTAACAATACCATGATGAAAGTATTGCTGCCCAAACCGCTAACATCCGGCGCATCTATGAGTTTTTCCATCGCCTGGTCCTACCCTATTACAGACCGAAGTATGTTTTTCTTATCGCGTGAAGGGTATGAATATTTCCCGGAGGATGATAATACCGTTTATCTTATTGCCCATTGGTTCCCGAGAATGGCGGTTTACAGCGATACCGAAGGCTGGCAAAATCAACAATTTCAAAGACTTGGGGAATTTGCGTTGGAATTTGGGGATTACCATGTTGAAATCACTGTTCCTGATGACCATATTATCGCATCAACCGGTGCCTTACAAAATAGTAGCGAGGTTCTATCCAAAACGCAGCAAAATAGATTGAAAGAAGCCGCCGGCTCCTTTGATAAAACGGTGATGATCGTTACTCAAGAGGAAGCTGAAAACAATGAGAAAACGAAATCTTCCAAGCAAAAAACCTGGAAATTCAATGCGACCAATGTTCGCGATTTTGCCTTTGCATCATCACGCAAGTTCCTATGGGATGCCCAGGCTGTAAAGTTACCGACCAATACGGTCATGGCCATGTCTTTCTACCCAAAAGAGGGCCTGCCTGTATGGCAGGGAGAATCTACAAAAGCGATAAAAAATGCACTCGAAGTTTATTCTGAAGCTACTTTTGATTACCCTTATCCAGTAGCTATTTCAGTGAATACTTCAAACATTGGCATGGAATTCCCCATGATTAGTTTTAATGGAGGCAGACCCAAAAATGGTATCATAAGTGAAGCTGCTAAACAGGGAATGATTGGTACCATAGTCCATGAAGTGGGGCATAATTGGTTTCCCATGATCGTGAGTTCGGATGAGCGCAAATGGATGTGGATGGATGAAGGTTTAAACACCTTCCTTCATCAGCGAACTGTCGCCGAAAGATACCCGGATTTTTGGAGTGCTACTCCCAAGAGCATTGTACCGTTTATGAGTGGTGATAAGAATATCATGCGCCCTATCATGACCACTTCCGACAACGAGATCCTAACCCAATTTGGAAACAACTTTTACATGAAACCTACTGTGGGTTTACAAATGCTAAGAAACTCAATTGTTGGTCCTGAATTATTTGACCAGGCATTTAAGGAATATGCCAATCGCTGGAAATTCAAACACCCCAATCCTTCAGATTTATTCAGAACGCTTGAAGATGCAAGTGCGGTAGACCTGGATTGGTTTTTTAGGGGTTGGTTTTTTACGACCGACAATGTTGATATGGAACTAACTGATGTAAAATGGTTTAAGGTAAACGATGAAGAGCTCATTACCAAAGATCAGAAAAACACCGTTAATCTGAAGATAAAAGGGGAAAGCCGCAATGACCAAGTAAAGGGTTTTTCCAGTGGCCCTGAAGCAATAACCATGACCTCGACACCCGATGCCAATTATGGTGGTTTTTTATCAAGATTGGATGAACCTGAACTCCGGAAACAACTTTCCGGCAAGAATATTTATGTAGTTAGCATTAAGAATATAGGCGGACTGGTGATGCCTGTAACTATCGAATGGATATACACCGACGGATCTAATGAGATTGACACCTTACCAGCAACGATTTGGCGTGGGAATGCCTATGAAATCAAAAAGACGTTTATCAAAGAAAAGGAGGTTTCAAAAGTGAAGTTAGACCCTAATTTTGAGTTTGCCGATACCGATATGGGAAACAATACCTTTCCCAAAGTAGCCACTCCTTCGGAATTTGATGCATTTAAAGCCCGAAAGACCGATAACTAAGACA
>JBATIW010000290.1:0-6259 GCA_049668005.1 Maribacter sp. | reverse complement strand
AATCAAGGCCCAATTCGCCCAATATCTTAACCTTTTCATCTATAGTATTCAACAACTTGATATCGGCATCTTTTTGTAAAACCATTCTAGGGTGGGGGAAGAAGGTGAGTACTGTTGATTTTAAATTATTGGACCTAGCATTTTTAATAAGTTTTTTTAGGATTTTCCTGTGCCCAATATGAACTCCGTCAAAAGTGCCAATGGTAATTACCGTAGGTTGTTCTTTGTCGAATTTGGCGATGCTTTGGACTGTTACCACGTAAAATAAAAAATAAAAAGACTTATATTTGAAATTGAGCTAAAACTCCTTGATGGTTTCAAAATTACGTCTTGTTTTATCAATATCCATATTATTTCTTTCCTATTACGGATTGGCACAACGCGATTATTGGAAGCAGGAAGTTGCACTTGGCCATTTGGAAAAATCAATTTCAAATCGTTTTGAAGTACAAAAGGGAGCGGTTTTTTCTTTTGAAGAGGATGTTTTTAAAAACAAACTTAGAACCACAAGTTTTTCCAAAAACAAATATACCACAGTACAATTTCCTAACGAGAGTGGGGAATTGATAAGTTTTACCGTGACGGAAACCCCTGTTTTATCAAAAGAATTAGCAGCAAAATACCCCAATATAAAATCATATTCAGGGTATAGTTTAAGCAATGGAAGCGATAAGATACGCTTTAGTGTTTCCCACCTCGGAGTGCAGGGAATGATTGTGCATGCCAATAAAAAACGAAACACCTATTTGCAAAAGACGTCCGATGATAATTATGTGATCTACAATCGTGATGGTGAAACCGCTGTGAACAAGGAGTTTATTTGTACTACTAAAAGTTCAATAGAAGAAAGTAAATCTGGCCTAACCTTAAAACTGCCAGATGATCAACAACTCAGGAAGTACAGACTTGCGGTGTCCGCATCTGGGGAATATACAGCTTTTCATGGGGGTACAGTTGCTGATGCATTGGCTGCAATAAATGCAACAGTAACCCGAATAAATGAGGTGTTTGAGACTGATTTGGCCATTACTTTGGAACTGGTGCCCAATACCGATACCGTTATTTTCACCGATTCGGAAACTGACCCATACGATGGAAACCTGAATACACAAGTACAAAACACCTTAACAACTAACATTGGAGAGGAAAATTATGATATAGGACATTTGTTTCACGAGGATGATGCAAATGGAAATGCGGGATTTATTGGTGCGGTATGTAGGGATAATCAAAAAGGAAGTGGATACGCAGCAAGCCCAAACCCATTGGGCGATACTTTTGATTTGGATTATGTTGCCCATGAAATGGGCCATCAGTTTGGTGCTAACCATACATGGTCATTTGAATCGGAGGGGACCCAGGTACAAGTAGAACCGGGAAGTGGATCTACAATAATGGGGTATGCGGGAATTACGGGTATAAATAATGTTGCTTTGAATGGCGATGATTACTTTCATTATTACAGCATATTTCAAATTTCCGAGTATTTGGAAACCGTGAGTTGTGCTGAAATCATCAGTCTTGTTAATACGCCTCCGGTGATAATTCCAATAGGGGATTTTATTATTCCCAAATCCACCCCATTCGCATTGACAGGAAATGCTACCGATATTGACATGGATGACGTGCTTACCTATACTTGGGAGCAAATAGATGACGGTGTGGTTACACAAGCCACTTTCGGGCCTACAAATCCAAGTGGTGCGAACTTTAGGTCACAAAGGCCATCAACGGATTCAACCCGGTATTTTCCAAAGTTGCCTAGTGTTTTAATTGGTAACCTAACCCAGACAAACCCTACTGTGGATTCCGCTTGGGAGACAGTCTCGGATATAGAACGGGAAATGAACTTTGCATTAACGGTTCGGGATAATGCGGTTGGGGGCGGCCAAGTGGTATCAGATTTGATGAACGTATCCGTGGTAGATGGTGCAGGGCCTTTTCAAATGATTTCCCAGGCGACAAGTCAAGTATATACCGCAGGAACTGTTCAAAATATAATATGGGATGTGGCCAACACCGATAAAGCACCTGTGAATTTACAGGCGGTCGATATTTTATTGTCAATTGATGGGGGGCTCACATTTCCAATTTCCTTGGCGGAAAATGTACCCAATGACGGGGATCATAAAGTTGTGCTACCAGGAAATCCTACAACGATGGCACGTATTATGGTTAAGGCCCGCGATAATATATTCTTTGCGGTGAATGCCGTGGATTTCGCTATTGAAGCGACAGAAATCGTTTTGAACTTTGCCGAGCTTGAATATGAGGTATGTCAACCAAATGATTTAATGACAAGCTTTGGTTATGAGACTTATTTGGGATTCAATGAAGAGGTGACTTTTAGTGTTCCAAATCCCCCTTTGGGTTTGGATATTACTTTTTCTCCAGAGACTGCGACTAGTAATGTTCCTGTAACCGTCACTTTCTCGAATACTGGAGGGGTGCCAGAGGCCTTATATGCCATTGAAGTTGAAGCTTCTTCAGCTAGTATCACAAAGCAAGTTGTATTGGATTTAAATGTTTATGATGCCGTTTTTCCGAATGCCGTATTGGTAGCTCCTGCCGATGAAGGATTGGATATTTCCGCCAACACTTTTTTAGAATGGGAAGACACGGCCTCATATTCCTCATATGATGTCGAAGTTGCAACAGATTCTGCATTTACCAATATTATTGAATCAAGTACGGTTTTCAGCAATACGTATACACCTTCAAATTTGGACTATGAAACCACTTATTTTTGGAGAGTGAAAGCAATTAATGATTGTGGCGAAGGTGTTTTTTCGGTTCCATTTAGATTCACAACAATAGAGTTTAATTGTAATAATAACGTTGCAGAAGGATTGCCGCTAAATATTTCGGCAACGGGTACACCTACAATTACATCTAGTATTTCTTTTTACGATGACATTGCCTTAGCGGATATCAACGTAAATATTGAATTGGACCATACGTATCTGGCCGACTTGGTTGTAAAACTTATTTCTCCTGCCGGAACCACCGTAGTGCTGTTATCAAGTTCCTGTGGTGATTTGCAAAACATCAATGCAACTTTTGATGATGATGCGCCTAATTTCAATTGTATTGGTGATCCTGCGATTAGTGGTATGGTAAAGCCCTTGGGTTCATTGCGTTCATTTGTGGGGGAATCGATATTGGGGGAGTGGACATTGGAAATCGACGATAATGCGGCTTCAGATGGGGGGGCATTAAGAGCCTTTTCTTTGGAAATTTGTGTAGAGGGCGCATTCAGGCCCGACGCCGACAATGATGGCATTTTCGATGACGGTGATGATCTTTGTCTTGGAACACCGGAAGGTGTCGAAGTTGATCTTACAGGATGTCCCGTGTATAGATTTGCGAGCAATAATTTTTCAGTCTCATTGAACAGCGAAGCTTGCAGAAATAGCGATGATGGCTCAATCAATATCACAACATTGGAATCACTTGATTATGAAATCTCCGTAAGTGGAAATGGGGTAAATGTTTCCGATAATTTTACAGACACTTATACCCTTGGTAATTTGCAGGCCGGAACTTATAATGTTTGTATTGGAGGTACTAATGGGGCATTGGTTTATGAAGAACATTGTTTTGAAGTTGTAATTACCCAACCCGATGTTTTAAATGTTACATCCATTACTTCATTTAATGGAAAACGAACAGTATTGACACTTGAGGGATCCGATCTCTTTAATATTGAGTTGAACGGGGTAGTGATCCAGACTACTGAATCAGAGTTTACGGTCAACTTGAAAGATGGCAATAATTCATTAAAGGTATTCACTAATTTACCCTGTCAAGGAGTATATGAGGAGCGTATCTTTCTGAGTGAAAAACCTATTGTATATCCCAATCCTTTTGTTAGTGCTACCAATGTTTTTCTTGGCGCGGACATTGATGAAGTGGCTATTGAAGTTTTCACTGTTGACGGAAGATTGGTGTGGAAGCAAACCTTCGAGGTCAATGGATTGGAGTTGCCCTTGGATTTTTCAATATATCCTTCCGGAATATATTTTATCAAATTCGACGGGGAAAACATAAAAGGAACATCTAAAGTCATAAAACAATGAGAACGGTTATACTATTGTTATTTGGGGTTCTTTTGATAGGATGTAAAAAGAAAAGTAGTCCAAAGCCACCAGAAATCGCCACCTTGATTTTTCCTAACAAGGATTCTGAATGCACCACTGGACGTAGTTTAAGTCAGACAACAAGTGAAGTGGAATTTATGTGGTCGGCTTCAGATCATACTGAAAGCTATGAACTCAGGGTCACGAACTTGAATACGAACACAACCCAAACGATCAGTACTCCTTCAATTTCAGCTAAATTGCCGATTGCCAAGGGAGAACCCTTTTCTTGGAATGTACGATCTCTAAACTCAAAGGTTACAGAAACTGCCTTTAGTGAAACTTGGCGTTTCTATAATGCGGGATTCCAGACTACCTATGCCCCTTTCCCTGCAGAGGTTATAGCTCCGAAAAACGGAACATCTGTTTTTAAGGATATAAATAATGAGGTTACCTTGGAATGGAGGGGATCCGATATTGAAGATGACTTGGTAGGCTTTGAATTATATTTTTCGACAACTTCCCCTCCTGAGACATTGATAGCCTCACCATTATCAAGTCAGGATTCTGAAAAGGTGAGCGTAATCTCAAATACTTCCTATTATTGGAAAGTAATTTCAAAAGATAGTGAAGGCAATACTTCGGACTCTGGAATATTTACATTTAAAGCCCTTTGATTTTAGGTGCCATTAAATTGGTTCATTGTTATTTTAACTCCTGATAGAATAAACGAACATATTAATTGTGTGGATTTTTCAAGTCGCTCAGGCAATGATTTTTTTTCGTCTTCATTCCATTCGCCAAGTACATGGTCTATTTGTCTTCCTTTGCCGAATTCGGCCCCAACTCCAAAACGGAGTCTATTGTAAGTCGTTGAGTTCAAGAATAATTGGATGTCTTTTAGTCCATTGTGGCCACCATCACTTCCTTTGGTCTTAAGTCTTAGAGTTCCAAATTCAAGATTAATATCATCGGTCACCACCAATAGATTTTCCAGTGGTATTTTCTCTTTTTCCATCCAATACTTCAAAGCTTTACCACTTCTGTTCATGTAGGTAGATGGTTTAAGACAAAGTACACTTCTTCCTTTTATTTTAAAAGTGCCCACATTCCCGAGTTTGGCCGTTTCAAAAGAGAATTCTTTTTCATTTGCCAAATTATCCAAAATCTTAAATCCAACATTGTGTCTTGTTTCAGCGTATTCGCTTCCGACATTCCCAAGTCCTACAATTAAAAATTTCTTCATGTGGTCAGATTCTTCTAGAAGTGTTTCATCGTTACCAAAAAGGAATTTTAAAAATTGACACATGATAACTTTGGCATTTTCATAAAAATACAAAAGCATCCCGAAATTTCAGGATGCTTTTTGTCAAACATTTTATTTGTACCTATTCTTTGCTTTCGGCAGCAGCTTCGGCAGCAGGAGCTTCAGCACCTTCTGCACCTTCTTCACCTTCAACAACTCCTTCAATTCCTTCTTCTTCTTCTTCCTCTTCAACCTCAATAGCAGCACGGGCAGTTTTAACCTGTACAACTACCGTACTATCTGGGTGCAATATGGAGAAATCATCGTTCAATAAGGATTCTACTGATATGTTATCACCAATTTTCAATTTAGAGATATCAACATCAAAGAAATCCGGAAGATTATCTGGTAATGCTTTAATGGTTAGTTTTCTTTTTCTAAATAATAAACGTCCACCATTTTTAACCCCGGGTGAATTTCCTTGTAATCTAACAGGAATATCCATGGTCAATTCTTTGTCCTTGAACAGCTGATAAAAATCAATGTGTATGATTTTATCAGTAACAGGGTGAAACTGTATATCCTGCATTACTGCATCGAGTTTAGCACCATTGTCCAACTCAACCACAACTGTGTGCGCGTTAGAAGTATACACTAATTTTTTGAATGCTAATTCATTCGCTGAAAAGTGTAATGGTTTTTCCCCTCCGTATACCACGCAAGGAACCTTTCCAGCATTACGTAGGGCCTTCGTTGCCTTTTTGCCCACGCTTTCTCTTTCTGATCCTTTAATTGTAATTGACTTCATTGTTATATTTAAAAATTAATAATATGCTAATTTGACTACATCAAGAATTTTGAACTTATTGATGAATTGTGGTGTACCCTATGCATAACGTCAGCGAATAATGGGGCACAACTTAGTACTTTAACC
>JBATIW010000289.1:0-5426 GCA_049668005.1 Maribacter sp. | reverse complement strand
GTTATAATCCGATGAAATGCACTTTTTTGTAGGTGTAGGACAAAAACAAGACTTTTTCCGTAAAATTCAACAAGGATTTTAAACTCGAAACATTGGTTTCCCAAAACTTATTTGTTTTTAATAAAATGATTAGTTTTGAATCTTAAAATATTATAAGATGAGTTCTAAGAAGGGAAAAGTACAGGAAGCTATTGATGAAAAATTATTGGAAGAACGAAAAGTGTTCCTTTGGGGCATGGTTGATGATGATTCGGCCAAGCATGTAATTGATCGATTGTTGTATTTGGATATGCAGAATAGCAAAGAAATTCAGTTATTCATTAATAGCCCAGGAGGTTATGTTACATCAGGATTCGCCATGTACGATACCATTAAGTCTTTGAAAAGCCCTGTTTCTACAATTTGTACAGGATTGGCCGCTTCTATGGGTTCAATATTGCTATCCGTTGGTAAAAAAGGAAGACGTTTTATACAACCCCATGCCCAAGTTATGATTCATCAGCCCAGTGGGGGTGCTAGGGGGCAGGCGTCCAATATAGAAATACAAGCCAAGGAGATAATTAAAACCAAAGAGTTGAGTGCAAAAATCTTGGCAGAAAACTGTGGCCAGGATTATGATACCGTTATGCGGGATTTTGATAGGGATTATTGGATGAACGCCCAAGAATCAATTGAATATGGAATAGTAGATGGAATTTTAAAATAGCATTGAATACGAATCAATGAAGAAAAAGTCCTTCGCATTTTTGATGTGAAGGACTTTTTTTTGATATATATATAGACGCCGAAGCGGATGTACCCTATATACGCAATTTAAGTGCTCTTTGGATGTTTTTGGATAAAATAAACAACTTTTTAATGGCATTAAATCCCCAGTATCAGTACATTATCTTACAAAGTTAGGATTGAAGTTTATTTTATTAAATTTATAGACAAACCTTTAGTTATTCCCAATCAAAAAGTTATGACACAAACACCCAAGAATATTGCCATTGTTGGATCAGGTTTAGTAGGCTCACTTTTGGCCATTTATCTAAGAAGACACGGACATAGAATAACCGTTTTCGATCGTAGGCCGGATATTCGTACGATTGAATTTTCGGGGAGGTCCATAAACTTGGCAATGAGTGATAGAGGGTGGAAGGCCTTAGCTGAAATTGGTGTGGAAAAGGAGATAAAAAAAATAGCCATACCCATGGATAAACGGGCGATGCATGTTTTGGGTAAACCTATTTACTTTCAGAATTATGGAAAAGAAGGTGAGGCAATTTGGTCTATATCCCGGGGCGTATTGAATCGAAAAATGATTGATTTAGCTGAAAAATCCGGGGTTGAATTCAAATTTGAGGAAAAGGTATGGGATGCAAACCTTCCAGAAGCCAAGTTATATACCGGTGAGACCGAAAAGGGGGAGTGGAAAGAATATACATATGATTTAATCTTTGGATGTGATGGGGCATTTTCCAGAATCCGTCATAAAATGCAACGACGTAGTCGCTTTGATTATTCCCAGGACTTTTTGGAAGTAGGTTATAAAGAGTTAACAATACCGGCCAATGCGGATGGGAGCCATAAATTGGACGCCAACTCGTTTCATATTTGGCCAAGAGGAAGGTTTATGTTCATAGCTATGCCCAATATTGATGGGAGTTTTACATGTACCTTGTTCATGCCATTTGAAGGTGATGTTTCTTTTGAAAGTATTAAAACAAAAAATCAGGCGAAGCATTTTTTCAAAACCAATTTTCCCAACGTTGAACATGAAATCGAAAATTTAACCGAGGACTTTTTCAAGAACCCAACGAGTGCAATGGTAACAATGAAATGTTATCCCTGGACGTATTGGGACAAGGTAGCCTTGATAGGTGATTCAGCACATGCGATTGTGCCTTTTTATGGCCAAGGCATGAATGCTGGCTTTGAGGATATCTACGTTCTTAATGAAATTATAAAGGAGTATGATGATAATTGGGAAGCTATATTTCAGCAGTATCAAAAACAACGCAAACCCAATGCGGATGCCATTGCTGAACTCAGTTACCGCAATTTTATTGAGATGAGCAGCAAAACTGCTGACCCGAAGTTTTTACTTCAAAAAAAGATAGAAAAAAGGTTTGCAGAAAAACATCCGGACAAATGGATTCCGTTATACTCTAGGGTGACATTCTCCCATAGACCTTATACCGAGGCTTTGGCAATTGGTGATGCACAGGAAAAAATCATGTCACAAATTATGGAGATGCCAAATATTGAGGAAAATTGGGGCAGTCCCGAAGTTGAGAAGCGAATGTTAGGATTGCTTTAGTACTTTTCGGAAGATTTTAGTTCAGCCCGGCGCATTGGCATGCTATCTATCAAATTGCAAATGGTAGAAGGGCTCACGACAAAACTTTCCTTTAATTTGAGACCTCCATCCTTTCCTATGAGTATTAGGCCCTGAAAATCCTTTAATCCAAATTCCTCAATAATTAGCCGTGATTGTAATTTTGTTTTACTTTTTAAGGCGTCGAATACCGCTGCATCAGTAAGTACAAAAATGAGTATATCCCTTTCGTGTAATTTTTCAAGGTTGGATTGGAGGGCTTTTAATTGCTCTTGTAACTTCATTGAATTAATATGCGAATCTTTTAAAAGGAGAATGCGATTTTTCCATTTAAAAGAATCAATATTTTGGGCCATGGTTGTAGCGGAAGTAAGAATTACGGCCAATAGGAATAAGTTGGTGAAGTATTTCATAATAGTTTAATAGCCAGGCTCTAAAATAAACAAAAAAAGCCATCTGAAAAGATGGCTTTTACATGAGTTAGTTTTGTTTCGCTATAGCTTAGAGAACATTTTCTCCATTTTTGCCTGCTCTTCTTCGGCGAGGGTAAGATCAACTAAGATTCGACCACTGTGCTCATCGGTAATGATTTTTTTTCGTGAAGCAATTTCAACTTGAACCTGCGGTGGTATTGTAAAGAAAGAACCTCCGGAGGCACCTCTTTCAATAGCCACAACTGCAAGACCGTTTTTTACATTGCTCCTGATTCTCGCATAAGCCTTTACCAAACGATCTTCGATTTGGTCTTGGAATTCGGCTGATTTGTTCAATAGTGCCTTTTCCTCTTTTTCAGTCTCTGCTAAAATTGCATCCAACTCACTTTTCTTATGCTTTAAATGAGTATCCCGTTCACTTAATTTTTCCTTGGTTTCAGAGATAACCTCTTTCTTTTGATCTATCTGTGCCTTAAACTCTTTAATATTTTTTTCAGCTAGCTGAATTTCCAATTCTTGAAACTCCAGCTCCTTACTAATTGAGTTGAATTCCCTACTGTTACGAACATTTTTTTGTTGTTCAGTATATTTCTTAATTAAGACTTTCGATTCCTCAATCAAATTCTTTTTAGCTGTTATTTCGAAATTAATAGTCTCAACATCTGTTTTCAGTTTGTCCAATCTAGTTTTAAGACCTAAAACATCATCTTCAAGATCCTCAACTTCTAATGGTAATTCCCCTCTTACATTGCGTATTTCGTCAACCCTTGAATCAATTAATTGCAAATCATATAACGCTCTTAACTTATCCTCAACGGTTGCTTCTGCTTTTTTTGCCATACTTATAAATACTTGATTGGATTTGTTTTACTTTCCGATAAACGGATTGCAAAATTAGGAATTTTTTTTGTAAGATAATCAACTAAAAGATCTTTTGTAAATTGTTCTGTTTCAAAATGTCCAATATCCGCAATTACAATTTTACTTTCCGCTTCATAAAACTGATGATATTTAACATCCGCGGTGATGAGGATATCCGCTCCAGCAGCTTTGGCGGCTTTGATGGCAAAAGCCCCACTACCCCCCAAAACAGCTACCTTTTCAATGTTCCTGTTTAACAATTTGGAATGTCGAATACCGTCTGCATTCATTCTTTTTTGCAAGAATTTTAAAAATTCATTTTCACGCATTGGGGTTTTTAATGTGCCGATCATACCCATACCAATATTTTGATTGGTATTCTCCAAGGTTAAAATTTCATAGGCTACTTCTTCGTAAGGATGGTTTTTAAAAAGTGCATTCATTACTTTTTTCTCAACGGATGCTGAAAATGTAATATTGATCTGAACTTCTTCTTCAGAATTAGTCTCACCAATTTTCCCAACGGTCGGATTTGCATCATTTTCTGCCTTGAATGAACCGGTTCCTAAGGTTGTGAAACTACAATTACTATAATTGCCAATTGTACCAGCACCTGCTTCAAAAAGGGCTTTTTTTATTTTTTCTGAAGTATTTATTGGCGCATAAGTGGTCAATTTTTTAATTGTATTTTTTTGTGGAATCAAAATCTCGGGGTCAAAAATTTCCAATACCTCACAGATTTTTGCATTTACACCTTCCTTCGAATTGTCCAATGCAGTATGCATACTATAAATCGAGATATTATGCTGTATGGCCTTAATTACCACACGCTCAACATAAGTAGAACCCGTAATTTTCTTTAGTCCACTGAAAATGATAGGATGAAAACTAACAATGAGATTGCAATTATTGGAGATAGCCTCATCAACGACGTTCTCTAAGGTATCCAAGGTCACCAGGATTCCTGAAACCTCTTGGGAATAGCTGCCCACCAAGAGGCCAACATTATCAAAGTCCTCAGCATATGCCAAAGGGGCTAATTCTTCCAATACGGTTGTAACTTCTTTTACTATCATTTTCAAGTTTTATAAGGTGTTCAAAGATAAAATATTATATTTTCGTTGTGAACTCGACGAGATTTTTTGTTTGGAACCGAGAATTTGGGCTTTTGTTCTATAATGAAGGCTTTTTTAAATAGCATAGCTATAGCTACGGTAAGCAAAAAAGACAAAACTAGGGGACAAAATGTTAAATTCGGAGGTAAAACAGAAAATCACGTTGAGTTCATGATGCAACTGCTAAGAAAAATAGCCTTTCCGATTTCTTTGATTTATGCCCTAGTAGTGCA
This sequence comes from Maribacter sp., assembly GCA_049668005.1. Taxonomy (GTDB): domain Bacteria; phylum Bacteroidota; class Bacteroidia; order Flavobacteriales; family Flavobacteriaceae; genus Maribacter_A. The sequence goes on along the minus strand of JBATIW010000289.1, from coordinate 460 downwards.
TATCCGCAATTTTCTTTTTGATGTTGGAATATTTAAAAGTAATTCATTCCATACACCAACGATATGCGTAGGTAACCTTAGTGTTGGCGGAACTGGGAAAACCCCGATGATTGAATATTTGGCTGAAATTCTCAAAGAAAGGAACAAAGTTGCGATATTGAGTAGGGGGTATCGGCGTAAAACAAAAGGATTTGTTTTAGCTACATCAGATAGTAAAGTAGAAGAAATTGGGGATGAACCCTTTCAATTGTATTCTAAGCTTTCTGATATAACAGTTGCAGTGGATGCAGATAGATGTAATGGAATTAAGAAGTTGCAGAACATAATAGCACCCGATATTATTTTATTGGACGATGCTTTTCAACATCGAAAAGTAAAGCCAGGTTTATCAATACTGCTGACAGCATATGACAATCTCTATATGAATGATTGGTATTTGCCTACTGGGGACTTAAGGGAT
>JBATIW010000288.1:0-2331 GCA_049668005.1 Maribacter sp. | reverse complement strand
TGGTAACAGTCCAAAGCATCGCCAAATTCGACAAAGAACAACCTACGGTAATTACCATTGGCACTTTTGACGGAGTTCATATTGGGCATAGGAAAATCTTAAAGAAACTTATAAAAAATGCCAGGTCAAAAAATTTAAAATCGACAGTACTTACTTTCTTCCCCCACCCAAGAATGGTTTTGCAAAAGGATAACGATATTAAATTGCTGAATACCATAGATGAAAAGGTTATGATATTGGAAGAATTAGGCCTTGATTATCTCATCATCCACCCTTTTACCAAGGAATTTTCCCGTTTATCAGCAACTGAATTTGTTCGCGATATTTTAGTGAATTCATTAAATACCAAAAAGATCATAATTGGTTATGATCATAGATTTGGCAGAAACAGGGATGCCAATATTAAAGATTTAAATGCCTTCGGCAATGCTCTTGATTTTAAAGTGGAAGAAATACCCGCTCAGGAAATAGACGACGTATCAGTAAGCTCTACAAAGGTCCGGAAAGCATTGGAAGCGGGCCAAATGGAAATCGCCAACAAATATTTGGGCTATCCTTATATGCTTACCGGTACGGTAAAAAAAGGTAAGGGTTTGGGTCGTCAAATAAATTTCCCTACCGCCAATCTACACATTGTAGAATCCTATAAACTAATACCAAAAAACGGTGTCTATGCCGTTCAGTCCAAAATAGATGGGACGCTAGTTTTCGGAATGATGAATATTGGCTTTAACCCAACGGTTTCTGGCACTGAGGACCTGCCCTCCGACAGGCAGGAAAGTATTGAAATCCATTTTTTTGATTTTGATCAGGATTTGTATGACAAAAAAATACAGATTGACATATTGGCCCGTATTCGCGACGAACATAAGTTCAAATCTGTTGAAGCCTTAAAAAATCAATTGGCAAAAGATAAAGAGACATCACTTGCGATACTGAACCAATAGATGCTTAATCGTTTACTTTATACTAGGATTGACAACTCCCAATTAGTTATTTTTAGGGTCTTCTTCGGAATTTTGATTGCATTGGAAAGTTATGGGGCAATTGCAACCGGTTGGGTCAAAGAGACCCTGATAGATCCCAAATTCACCTTTACCTTCATAGGTTTTGAGTTCTTACAACCCTTACCAGGCAATGGTATGTATTTCTATTTTTTCATAATGGGAACTTTAGGGGTGTTCATCGCTCTTGGTTATAAATACCGCTTGAGTATTGTCGGTTTTACCATAATGTGGGTCATTGTTTATTTAATGCAAAAAGCGTCATACAATAACCATTATTATTTGTTGGTGTTGATTTCATTCTTAATGTGTTTCTTTCCTGCGAATGCCAGTCATTCGATGGATTCAAGGCGTAATTCCTCGATTGCAACCAATGCAATGTACTCCTATGTGAAATGGATAATTGTAGCACAGCTTTTCCTGGTCTATACCTATGCTGCCATTGCGAAATTGTATGGGGATTGGTTGGATTTTGGAATTATCGAAATACTAATGAAAAACAAAGCCGATTATCCCATTATTGGTTCGTTTTTGCAGGAATCTTGGGTGCATCGGATAGTGGCTATTATGGGAATTGTGTTCGATGCCTTGATTATACCCGCTTTATTATGGAAACCTACACGAAAAGTAGCTTTTTTGGTATCCATTATATTTCATTTATTTAATTCCATAGTTTTCCAAATTGGCATCTTTCCCTATTTGGCATTGGCATTTACGGTGTTCTTTTTTGAAGCAAATACCATTCGAAGCATCTTTTTTAAAAAGGAGGAAGCTTTCACAAATCCTATAATCCAAGTTCCCTCCTACCGACAGTTGCTGATTATCTGCGGAGGTATATTTTTCTTGATTCAGCTATTTTTACCAATGCGCCACCATTTTTTCAAGGATGATGTTTTATGGACCGAGGAAGGCCACCGTCTTAGTTGGAGAATGATGCTTAGGAGCAGAACCGGTAAAATCCAATTCAAAGTGGTGAATACTACAACGGGGGCATCACAAATTATTAACTTGAAGGAGCATTTGACGAAAAAACAAATGGGAAAGATTGCGGCCTATCCGGATTTCATATGGCAGTTTACCCAGTTTTTAAAGCAAGATTATGCTACTAATGGCGATAATATTTCGGTGTATGCCATGAAATCGAAAGTAAGCATCAACGGTAAGCCCTATAAAGCGTTTATAAACCCAAAAGTAGATTTAGCGAATGAAAAATGGGAGCATTTTGGGCATCATGAGTGGATATTTCCTTCAGATTTTACTGAAAAAAACCATCATTAAAATTGTTTTATCCTCAATTGATACATTGGTCAATTAAGCTTAAATTTGC
>JBATIW010000287.1:0-1696 GCA_049668005.1 Maribacter sp. | reverse complement strand
CAATAAGGAAGTGCATATCTGGGGGCCTGGCGGTAGTCCTGAATCACTTCAAACAAGATTGAATCGATTTTTATCGCCGCCTCTTTTTCCGATAGCATTGAGGGATATCCCTTCCAAGCTCAGTATCAAGGAACTACCAAATACAACTTTCACGCTTGGTAATTTTGTTATATCAGCAGAATACATAAACCATCCTGGGCCAACGGTTGGCTTTCGCATTCAATGTGGTTCCAAAACGGTAGCCTACCTGCCAGACCACGAACCTGTTATCGGTAAATCACACCTTTTTCCTGAAGATGATTGGATTTCAGGATTTAAATTGGCTTATCAATCAGATCTCCTTATACACGACTCCCAATACAGCAAGAAAGAATATATGAACAAAGTGGGTTGGGGACATAGCTCCTTGGAAATGGCTGCGGAGTTCTGTTCAAGGACAGAGGCCAAACACCTATTGTTGTTTCATCATGATCCGTCACATTCTGATGACGAGAGAACCCAAATATTTGAAGATTTTATGCAAAAGGCCAATTATAGTTTTCCGATTGAGCTGGCCGTTCAAGGGCATGAGATAGAAATTTAATATAAGTAAGCCAGCAATAAGGTATAGGCACAATAGGGATTGAAAACTTTGGGTACTAAAGTTGGCTTTACAGCTGAAAACCGGATTTTCGTTGGATTAAAAAAATACTACCTAAGCTAAAAGCAATAATGAACTGAAGCGAGGTAATGTCATTAAGTCTGTAATACCTTATTTACATAAGTGGAATATCATCAATAACTATATCCCATTGTTAGCCTCCATTAGAAAAAAGTGAAAACCAATGATAAAACTCTTTAGAGGGCAGAGCTTCAAGAAAATGTCTGGCAGACATTTTTAGCAGGACATAGCTATGAGCCAGATGGGGCGAGGATACCAGTCTGCCGCGCTGGAAATAAAATTAAACAAGCATGATCAAGTTCTTCAGACATATTAGAAAACAATTACTAACCGAAAATAAGTTTATTAAATATCTACTTCATGCCAATGGCTAAATCCAAAAAAGGAAATGAAAAGAATCACATATATAAGCAAATTAACCTCACCGCTTTCAAATAAAGAAATAGAACAGATCGGGGATATTTCAATCCAGAATAACATGCAGATTAATATTACAGGAACGTTAGTGTTTTTTGACAAAATGTTTTTCCAAATTCTTGAAGGAGATGATAAAGATGTTGAAAGACTATATAAAAAAATCGGAAAGGACCCAAGACATTACGACATTTTAAGGTTGAAAACTGAAGATGATATAAATGAAAGACTTTTTCCTAATTGGCAGATGAAAACTATCAATCTTGATGATAATGTTGATGATTTGTTACGGCCAATTAAAATTTTACTCCAATCGGTTTTAGAAAACCATTCAATTATAGAACGATATACACAACCAAGCGTTCTGAAAATAATCAATAAAGGCTTAAACCCTCTTACGATAAAGCCGGTTAATGTAGAAAAAGTTATTCTTTTTGCCGATATTATTTCCTACACAGCAATAAGTGAAAAAATGACTTTGGAAGAGACTCTCCTAATTTTGAATACCTATTTTGAGATTTGCAGCCGTATTATTTTTAACAAAGGTGGAGAGGTTAACAAATTTATGGGTGATGGTTTAATGGCATATTTTGATATTGGACAGGCGGATAATGCCATACA